>NZ_JAAGPC010000019.1:0-238 GCF_017104595.1 Burkholderia sp. Tr-20390
GTCTGCACTACAGGGTCGTACCACTGAGCGAGAGTCTCACTCGCGAGTGTGAGGTACGAGTGGCACATGAGTGTCGAAACGAAGACTACGTGAGGTCTGAGACGATGTGTATGATCGTGGTAGAATCAGGTAGCACACACCACTTATATTATAACTCCGACTAACAGTGGAGTAGTGTCTACGTGTGTGATATCAACAGACAAACTCTACTTTTTTTTTTTTTTTTTTTTTTTTTTTA
>NZ_JAAGPC010000020.1:0-79627 GCF_017104595.1 Burkholderia sp. Tr-20390
TCCGACCGCGCCGCGCAGCGGCACGCGCTCGCCGCGACGCTCGGTGACGGCTGGCACGACGGGGCCTCTTCCGACGAGTGTTCATCGTATGTAACGGATGTGACGCTCCACGGCGGTATCGCGCTCGGCGTCGCACGGCCGGGCTCGACCGCCGACACGAGCGCGCTCGCCCGAGTCGCCGTCGCGCACCGCATCGCGATGGTCGCGCAAGGCGCGCGCACCGGCCTCGTCGGCGCCGCCGTGCCCGATCGCAGCGGTACGCAATGCGTGGTGTCGTTCGACCGGATGCGCGCGGTGCGTGCGTTCGACGCGGCGAATCGCAGCATCACGGTCGAGGCCGGCGTGCGGTTGTCGGACATCAACCGCATGGCGGCCGAAGCCGGCCTCTGCCTGCCGATCGACCTCGGCAGCGATCCCACGGCCGGCGGCCTCGTCGGCGCGAACGCGGGCGGCAGCCGCCTGATCAAGTATGGCGACGTGCGCCGCAACGTGCTCGGCGTCGAAGTCGTGCTCGCCGACGCGGCGGGCACCGTGATCGACGCGCTCGCGCCGCTACGCAAGCGCAACGCGGGCTTCGATGTCACGCAGTGCTTCATCGGCGCGAACGGCGCCAACGGGCTCGTGACGGCCGTGTCGTTCGCGCTCGCGCCTGTAGAACGATCGTCGTGCGCCGCGTTCGTCGCGTTCGCGTCGTACGACGCGGCGCTCGCCGGCCTGCTCGCGTTCGAGCGCGCGTTCGGCGAGATGCTGTCGGCATTCGAATTCATGTCGGCTGCCGCCGTCGGCTGTGTCGCGAACGCGTATCCGGCGTCGCGTATTCCTTTCGAAGCCGACGCTGCCGCGTGCTATGCACTCGTCGAGATCGCGACCGGCATGCCGGGGCTCGATGCGCTGCTCGAGGAACGCACGATCGCGACGCTCGACGCGCTCGCGGGCGAACACGTGGTGCTCGACGCGGCCTGCGCGCCGGCCGAACGGTTCTGGCGAATCCGCGATGCGCTGCCGGCCGCGGTGGCGCAGGACGGCATGCCGCTGTCGTTCGACGTGTCGTTTCCGCGCGGCGCGCTGGCCGCGTTCGTCGCCGACGCCGAGCAGTGGATCGCGGCCGCGCATCCGTCGCTGCGCTGTCACACGTTCGGGCATTTCGGCGACGGCGGCTGCCATCTCGTCGTGTCGATCCCGCACGCCTGTGCGGACCGCTACGGGCCGCTGCAGCAGGTGGCGCTGCGCGGCACGCTGTACGAGCGCGTCGTGCGGGCCGGCGGCTGCTTCAGCGCCGAGCATGGCGTCGGGCCGGTCAACGTCGCGTACTACCGCAAGCATGTGCCGGTCGCTCAACGGCAAGTCGCCGCCGCCATCCAGCACGCCGTCGACCCGCTGGGTCTGATCGGGCGTGTCCGCTATTGATGCGCCGACAAGCGGCGCCACGGAGAATTCGCATGGTCCTTCGACACCCGCCCGGCCCGGGTACCGTTTCCGAACCGGGTGACGAACCGACGTTCACCGGCATTCCAGCCACGCTGCCCGACTCGGGGGTCGTGGTCAACGTGCGAGGGGTGGCGTACGTGATCAAGCTGCCGCCGCGCGATCATGCGCGCCCGGCGCTGTGGCGCGAGCTTGAAGATTGGCGAGGCGACCGGTCCGCGGGCGGTAACGGCGAGCCGGACGCGCGGCAGGATTGAGCGTTGATGTGCGCTCCGGTGCCTTGAAAGGCCACCGCAGAAACGACCACGGCGCCGGACAACCTCGGTCGTCCGGCGCCGCGTCAAGAGCAGCATGCGATCAGAGAATCAGAACACCGCGTGCCCGCTGATCAGGCTCGGCAGCCAGGTCGAGAAGAACGGCAGGTACGTGACGATGTTGATCGCACTGAAGATCGCGAGGTAGTACGGCCACGCCATCTTCGTGGTCTCGCCGATCGATACGTTGCCGATCGCGCAGCCGACGAACTGCACCGAGCCGATCGGCGGATGCACGAGGCCGAGCGAGCAGTTCAGCAGCAGCATGATCCCGAACTGCACCGGCCCGACGCCGCACGCCATCGCGATCGGCAGGAACAGCGGCGTCGTGATCAGGATGTGCGCGGCCATGTCGACGAACGTGCCGAGGAACACCTGGATGATGTTGATGTACAGCAGCATCAGCCACGGCGCGGCGGTCGACTGCTTCAGCAGCCCTTCGATCGCATCCGGGATCTCCAGGTACGACATCTGGAAGCGCAGCATGTTGGACACCGCGATCAGCAGCAGCACGACGCCCGTCGTGCGCGCCGCATGCGACAGCGCACGGCGCAGCTTCTCGGCCGTCAGCGTCCGGTAGACCACCGCGGTCAGCACGAGCGAATACACGACGGCGATCGCGGCCGCTTCGGTCGCGGTCGCAATCCCCTTCGCGACGCACACGAGGATGATCGCGATCACCATCAGCCCGGGCACCGCGCCGACGAAGCTGCGCAGCACCGCATACCAGCCGGGGAACGCGGGCAGCGCGGACGAACCGTCTTCACGGCGCGGATAGCCGTGACGCACGGCCTGCCAGTACGCGGCGGCCAGCACGAAGCCCATCACCCACAACACCGGCAGCAGCCCCGAGAACAGCAGGTCGCCGATCGACACGCCGCTCACCGGCTGGCCGTGCAGCATCCCGGTGATGCCCTGCGCGGCGAACGCGTAGATGATCATGTTGGTCGACGTCGGCATCAGCGCGCCGGCGAGCGACGCATGCGTCGTCACGTTGACCGCGTACGCGGCGCTGTAGCCTTCGCGCTTCATCAGCGGAATCACCACGCCGCCCATCGCCGACGTATCGGCGGTCGGCGAGCCCGACACACCGCCGAACAGCGTACAGGCGACGACGTTCGCCATCCCGAGGCCGCCGCGGAAGTGGCCGACGGTCGCCTGCGCGAAGCGCAGGATCCGGTCCGCGATGCCGCCATGCAGCATCAGTTCGCCGGAGAAGATGAAGAACGGCACCGCGAGAAACGAGAATGCATTCATTCCCGAGATCATCGCCTGCATCGCGGTCGCGATCGGCAAGCCTTCGACCAGATAGGTCAGCACGCAGGCGATGCCGAGCGCGAACGACACGGGCACGCCCAGCACGAGGAAAATCAGAAAACTGACGGACAGGATCGCGAGTTCCATGGCGTTATTGTCCCGGCGAAGAACGACGAAGCGCGAGCAGGTGCTCGAGCGAGAAGAGGATGATGGCGATCGCCGCGGGCATCGCGATCAGGTAGCGCACGCCTTCGGGCAACCCGATGATCGGGATGCGGTCGCCCATCGTCTCGGCGGCCATGCTGCCGCAGCCGATCATGATCATGATCGCGAACGCGATCAGGCTCAGGTGCTGGATCGCGATGACGACCGTGCGCGCCTTCGGCGACAGCCGGCGCACGAGCGAATCGAGGCCGATATGGCCGCCGTCGCGCACCTTCATCGCCGCCCCGAACATCGCGATCACGATCACGAGCAGCAGCGCGATCGGCTCCACGAAATCCGGCGCGTTCTCGAACACGTAGCGCATCACGACCGCATAGAACACCAGCACCGTCAGCACCGCGAGGCACGCCGACGCGATCACGGCCAGCACGCGGAACAGCACGTCGTTCACGCAGCGCAACAGCGGCGCGGCATGCGGGCGTGGCGCTGTTGCGCCGTCCGGGGCGGCGGCCCCGCCGCCCGCGGTGGTTGCGCCGTTCAGGGAAGTGCGACGTGTCACTTGGTGGCCTCGATCTCGTCGACGATCTGCTTCATCTGCGGCGTCTTCTCATACTTCGTCCACAGCGGCTGCATCGCCTTCACGAACGCCGCGCGGTCGATCTGCGCGGCCGGCAGGATCTTCGCGCCGCCCTTCGTCACCAGCTGCTGCGCGGACGCTTCGCGTGCCGTCCAAAGCTTCTGGTAGTACGGCACCGAATCGGCCGCCGCCTTCCTGATCGCCGCCTGCTCCTGCGGCGACAGCGTGTCCCAGACCTTCTTCGAGAACACCAGCACTTCCGGCGTCATCGCGTGCTGCGTCTCCGAGTAGTCGGGCGCCACTTCGTAGTGCTTGGTTTCCTCGTACGACGGCAGGTTGTTTTCGGCTGCGTCGACGAGACCCGTCTTCAGGCCCGTGTACACCTCGGCGAACGGCATCGGCGTTGGCGTGCCGCCCATCGCCTTGATCTCGTCGACCATCAGGTCAGACGGTTGCACGCGCACCTTCAGCCCTTTCATGTCGGCCGGCGAGCGCACCGGGCGCTTCGCGTAGATCGAGCGCGCGCCGCTCTCGTAGAACGTCAGCGCGATCATCCCCTTCGCGGTGAACGCGTCGAGGATCTTCTGGCCGGCCGGCCCGTACATCGCCTTGCGGAAATGATCGACGTCGCGGAACAGGAACGGGAACGACGGGATCAGCGATTCCGGCACGATCTCGTTGAACGACGCGCCGTTCACGCGCGCCATGTCGATCGCGCCGATCCGCACCTGGTCGACCGTGTCCTTCTCCGAACCGAGCGCGCTGTTGCCGAACACCTTGATCGAATCCTTGCCGCCCGTCTGCTTCGACAGCTCGTCGCCCATGAACTTCACGGCCATGTTGGTCGGGAAGTTGTCGCCGTGCACGTCCGCCGAGCGGAATACGCGCGCCTGGGCGGACATCGCGAAGCCGGCCAGCAGCGCGACGGCCAGGGCGATACGGGAGCGGTTGAATCGGTGCTTCATCTCAGTCTCCTTGATGGTTGTGCTCTTTGTGGCGCGGCGATCCGTCGGTGTGCGCATGCTTCGGCGCCGTGCTCGCTGACCGCTGAGTCATACGTCGTATGACGTGTTGACGCGAATGTACGTCGGTTAATCGTTTAACTCACTTGGTGCATACCCGTAGAGCGGCTGGCGTGGCGGGTTTTGGGTATGTTTCAGGGAATCGTTTTCTCTGTTTAGATGAGTTTGGGCGAAACGTTTTCTGGGAAGGGGGGCGTGTTCGAGCTGGATGGTCGGCTGGCCGTTTCCACCGGCACTGGAAACCAAACTTTCGCTTCGTTTTCAGTTGTCGTAGGATGACTGATCACGAAATTCGCAGGCCGACGCGATGTCAGGAGCGCACGCCGGCCATGCACCGCCGCGAGCGGCACGACCGGAAGAAACGAAAAGGAATCCGGGCAGCGGCGGGCGCCCTCGTCTACCCCGCCGTAGGGCGCCGTAGTACGCGTGACTTGCGCCACGGGTTCGCGACTCTGCGTGCCCAAGTTACTGCGACTGCCCTACGCATTGCCGACAACACCTCGCGATGTCGACGTCCGGAGTCGTACCTAATAGGTCGCATGTTCGCGTAGGGCGCACGGCCAACACCATGCTTTTGCGACTTTCGACCCAGTCGATGTAGCCGGCGTGGCTCGCAACGCCGGGGGCGGCGCACGGCCGGGAAGCGACATTCACTGCGCGATCCAGAATGGCCGTTAGTCGGCGCTGAGGAGCCGATCGCACTCCGCTGAAAGCGATAACGAAATTGCACCGCAAGGAGAGAACGGACAACCCAGCGTGCGCTCCGATCTCACACTTGACTGCAACGGCCCAGTTGACAACTGCATTACCGAAATCCAATACTTCCCTTTCCTCAGACGTTGTCGACGCGATATTGCCGGGTAATCAATGTGCAGCAGGCGTACGCGAGTCGCCTTCGCAGCGAGCGTCCGCGTCGAGCGATCTCCAATCACCAATACAGCGCGAGGAATTGCCATGCGCCGCCTCATTTGCGTCGTTCTGACCTGTCTCGCAGCAGCATCGACGCTCCTTGTCGATCCGGCCGAATCGCTAGCCTGCACACGCGTCGTCTATCTCGGCAACAACGACGACGTCATCACCGCCCGATCGATGGACTGGAAACTCGACGTCGCCACCAATCTTTACATCCTGCCGCGTGGCATCGCTCGCACCGGTGAATCCGGTCCTAACTCCATTAAATGGACCGCCAAATACGGTAGCGTCGTGGCGACGGGTTATGACGTCTCCACCACCGATGGCATGAACGAAAAGGGGCTAGCCGCTGAACTGCTCTGGCTTGTCGAGTCGCAATATCCCCCCTTCGACAAAAACTCGAAACCGGGACTCACTATCGCCGCATGGGCGCAGTACGTGCTGGACAATTTTGCGACCGTCGCGGAAGCCGTCGCTGCGCTCGAGAAAGAGCCGTTCACAATCGTGACCGACAACGTCCCCGGAGAACAGCGCCTCACCACATTGCATCTCGCCATGTCGGACGCGACGGGCGACAGCGCCATCGTCGAGTACATCGGCGGAAAACAGATCATCCATCATGGTCGTCAGTATCAGGTCATGACCAACTCACCGACCTTCGACGAACAGCTTGCACTGAATGAATATTGGAAGCGGATAGGCGGCACCGTCTGGCTGCCCGGCACCAATCGCTCTGCCGACCGGTTCGCGCGCGCCTCGTTCTACGTCAACGCTATCCCCAAGAGTGAAGACCCCGCCATTGCACTTGCCAGCGTTTTCAGCGTGATCCGTAACGTGTCGGTGCCGTTCGGGATCACCACCCCGGGGGAGCCGAATATATCGTCCACACGCTGGCGCACTGTTGCCGATCATAAGCGCATGCTTTACTTCTTCGAATCGGCCGTCACGCCGAGTACTTTCTGGGTTGATCTCAACAAGGTCGACTTCTCCGCCGGCGCACCCGTCAAACGTCTCGACCTCGGCAAGGATCAGCGCAATTCATTCGGCGGCGAAGTCTCGAAGGATTTTCAACGCGCACCCGCGTTCCCCTTCCTCGGCCCCGGCGCGAGCAAGTCCCTCTGAGGCGGGGTGTCACGGCTTCATCGTGGACGCATTCTGTAGGCGCGATGACTCGCTCCGGCCGGATGCCTGCCGCCGGCACGTTACACCTCGCGGAGATATCGCCGGCGTTGAGGCGGTAACTTGGCCCTGTGGCGCCCTTTGGGTTCCGTTGGCGGGTAGCCTCTGGAAACGGACATCGAGAGTGGAGGCAACCAACGGCTGCTCTGGGTCGACTGCTGTCGACCCATACTGGGGAAGTGGCAATTCATGCACAATGTCGAACCATCGCCCTTTTGGCGGGAGTCGGCGTTCAAATCGCGTGAGGTTCCGCAGACCATGGTCCGTTCGTTCGCACTTTCGCACGAACGGACTGCCCCAGTTCAGCTGCGACCCAGCGATAGTGCCACCACTTGTGCTACACGCTCCTCACGTGCGTGGGAACCGCGTACAAGCCCTTCAACTCATGCGAACGTTCTTGTCATGCCAGAAGATTTCGAAGTTCACGGCCCGCACGATCATGCAGTAGAGCACCCTGCGGCGCATGAAGAAAGCCACGGAGCGGCGCGCATCGCCGTGACGACTGCTGTCCTCGCCTGCGTCGGCGCGATTTCCGCATATCAGAGCGGGGCGGAAGAGAATTTAGCGTTGCTGCACAAGAACGAGGCCGCGATCCAGAAAACCGAGGCAGCTAACCTGTGGGGCTATTACCAGGCAAAGGGCGAGAAGCAGAATCTAGCCGAGCTCGGAGCGGCGTTGAGCCAGGAAGCGTCGCCGCAAAGAAAGCGTTTCGAAGCAGACGCGGCGCGGTATCGCGAAGAGAAGGAGCCGATCCGCAAGCGCGCCGAAGCGCTCGAGCAAGAAGTCGTGAAGAGCAACGCTGCAAGCGAGGAGCGGCTACACCGGCATCATCGTTGGGCGCAGGCCACTACCATCATCCAGATCTCGATCGCGCTTGCTGCGATTACGATTCTCACGCGGCGGAAATGGATGCAACACCTGTCGATGGGGGCTGCCGCGATCGGCGTCGTACTGACAGGGTTGGCGCTCTTCGGTGTGTAAGCGGCCCGACGAGGGGGCGCTTGTGGGCCATCAACAGTCAATCGATAAAACTATCTAGCTCATCGAAAATCGCTTCATACGCCTCCGGAAATTCTTCGTTGGCGTTTTCGCTGCCCCCGCTCTTGCCGGCCTCTACAATTGATCGATGAAACCCGCGATCATGCTCGTGACTTCCTGTGGCCATTCGAGGGACGGCAAATGCGCGGTCCCTGATATTTGGTGGAACGTCCCGCAGGCTACGTTAGCCGCGACGTAACGACTTCTTTCCTGAATACCGACCAGGTCCAGATCCCCACACGCCACCAACGTCGGCACTGATATTTCGCCTAACCGCCCGTAAGCGATCGGTACATCGGTGTTCGTACCCGTTGGCGGCAAACCGAGCGCAACAACGTTCATCTCATCAAACAATTTGCGAGCTTCACCCGTCACGCGCCCCTCAGGTTGAAGTGGACCATCAAGCCAGAGCGTCCGGCGAATCGCGATGGCCTCTTTAATATCATGCTTCGCTTCAGCCGCCGCGAGACGCGTGACCAACTCTTCAACCCGCGCTGCATGAGTGATTTTCGGCGCACCGGTGACGTTCGGTGCGATAAGAACGAGACCGCGGACATGCGACGGATACCGAAGCGCCGCATCGAGCGCAATGCCTCCGCCTTGAGAACAGGCAACAAGTATCGCAGGGAACCCGCGTGCGACCGACTCCAGAACCGCGATCAAATCTCCAACAGCAGAGTGGTCCTCTGCTTCGGCAACTGTTTCTCCAAATCCGCGTCGATCATAGGCGATAGCTTGGTGGCTAGCGCCAATTTCGCGCATCTGGTGGGCCCACATCCGGCGATCCGCGACGCGAGCGTGCAAAAACACAATCGGTTCTCCGCTACCGATGACTTGCGTCGACAGCGTGGCACGGCCTGAACTCGTTATAAGGCTTTCCATCGCGACCCGTCCTGTGTCCACGAACGTGCATGGTACACGCTGCGCTGCCCTGGAGTTTTCGCCGATGCATGGCCGCTTCGCAAGAAACCGACGACCGCAAGGGGGTCGGCTGCAGTCAACCGCGTACAACGAAATACCACTACGTTGGCGCCGTAGCAAACCGATAGCACGAAATCCGACGCCCGCCCCCTCACGTCTGCATAACCAGCGACGTCAACTGCGCCGCCCGCGCCACCGCCGTCTTCGCATAGATCGATTTGATCTGCGTGCGGATCGTCCCGATCGACACGCCGCGCAACCCGGCGCATTCCTGCGGCGACAGCCCGTCGCAACACAGCAGCACCGCAAGATCAGCCTCGGCCGACGACAGCCCGTAGAACACGCGCAGCCGCTGCGCACGGGCCGACGGCGAACGCAGGTCGGCGGCCGTCATCAGCGTCGCGACGCCCGGCCGCTCGCGCATCAGGCGCGATTGCTCGGGCACCGGCATCAGCGCCAGCGGCAACGGTTCGCCCGATGTGCGCCGTAACAACAGCCCACCGCGCGCGTGCGCTTGCCGCCATTGCGCATCGTCGACGCAGCCTTCCGGCGCGAATCGCCCGTTCACGACCCGCAGCGCCGGTTCCGCCGCGATCAGCTGATCGGCCGCGCGATTCGTGTAGCGCAACTCACGCTGCGCGCCGAGCAGGAACACCGGCACCGGAAGCGCATCGAGCGCCGATTCGGCGGCGGCCACGCGCGCCTCGAGCTCGCCGATCCGCGCCTGGATCTGCAGCGCGCGGCTGATGTGCATCCCCATGTTTTCGATCGCGTGGCGCTGATCGTCGGACAGCCCCTGCGATTCGAGGCCGCCCTGGACGCTGAGGAATGCGCCGGAGCCCTCGCTGCGATGGATGTACAGGCCCGAGATGCTGCCGAGCCCGAAAGGGTGAAGGAATTCCTGATAGAACGCGCTGTGCGCGCGCTGATCCGCGGAAAGGTGCTTGACGTCCTCGAACCAGCGGCCCGCCGGCCAGTCGGCGGCGACCGGCACGACCGGGTCGTACCGATAGAACTCGGTGTTGTAGGTGTGATAACACGCGGCAACCCATGACGCGTCGTCACCCGCCGCCTGCTCGATCGCCGGCACCCGCGCCGCGTCGTCGAAAGACAGCAGCGTGACCATGCGCACGCCGACGCACGATCGCAGCCCGTCCAGCACCGTTTCCCATCGCTGATCGCCCAGCGCCGCAGCGTAGACGTCATCGATCCATGCGGATGGAATCAACCCGTTCATTTGCATCTGGCCACCCCGCGCCGTGCGTTTTTGTCGAACGTCTTCTGCGCATCTTAGTCAATCGGCGCCCACGTTTAAATCACTCGTTCGCGTTTGATCGAAATACCACGTTTGTTACCGCTTATCGTCAGACGTAATGGCCGTTATTCCGGCCCGCACGGTGTCGCCGCCTTTTCATCCGGATCACGGTATGCCATGATGCAGCGCATGACGATTCGAAACACCACGCTCTCGCCGCACCATCACCACGGACGCCCGCTGTTGCGCCGTGGCTCGTTTCGCATCTAGCAATTGCATCGGGTGAATGCCCGATCAAGACGACAACCAAGGCGCCTCCGGCGCCTTTTTTGTTTTTTGCCGCCTTGAAAGCGGACTGCGCCGATCAATCGAACCCGTATGGAGTGTTTTCAATGCAACAGCCCTGGAAAGACATCGCCTTGTCGGATTTACCGCTCCGCGAGGATCTCAAGTTGCGGCACGCGTACGGGGCGCCGCAGCTCGATGTGCCGGTCTGCCTGAACGTCAACGAGAACCCCTATCCGCCGTCGCCCGCGCTCGTCGCGCGCATCGCGACCGCGGTGGCCGACGCCGCGCGCGCGGCGAACCGCTATCCCGACCGCGACTTTGCCGAGCTGCGGGCGCATCTGGCGGCGTATCTGATGCACGACACCGGCGTGGCGGTCGACGCATCGAGCGTTTGGGCGGCCAACGGCTCGAATGAAGTGATCCAGCAGATCCTGCAGGCATTCGGCGGCCCCGGGCGATCGGCGCTGGCCTTTACGCCCGCGTATCCCATGTATGACGAATACTGCCGCACGACTTTCACGCGCCTGCACACATTGCCGCGCACCCGGGATTTCGCGCTGGATCTGGATCAGGCCCTCGACAGCATCCGCGAGCACCAGCCGAGCGTCGTCCTGCTGACGTCGCCGAACAACCCGACCGGCACCGCGCTGCCGGTCGACGATATCCGCGCGATACTCGACGTCGCGCCGGGCGTGGTGGTCGTCGACGAAGCCTATGCGGAATTCCGGCGTCACGGCGTCCCCAGCGCGGTGACGCTGCTGCCGGAGCATCCCCGGCTCATCGTCACCCGCACGTTGAGCAAGGCGTTCAAGTTCGCGGGCGGCCGCGTCGGGTATTGCGCGTGCGCGCCTGCGATCGTCGAAGGGCTGAAGCGGGTTCGATTGCCCTACCACCTGTCCGCGTTCACCCAGGCGGCGGCCTGTGCAGCGCTGGTCGCGCGTGACGAGATGCTGTCGCAAGTCGAGGCGATCAAGGCCGAGCGCGATTCGACCGTCGACTGGCTGCGTGGCCTGGGCCTCACGGTGGCTGATTCCGATGCCAACTTCGTGATGTTCGGCGAGTTTGCTGATCGGCACCGGATCTGGAGCGGCCTCCTGCGTCACGGGGTCCTGATTCGGGAGTCCGGCCCGCCGGCGTATCTTCGCGTGTCGATCGGCACCGGCGCGGAGATGGCCGCGTTTCGTGCGGCGCTGCTTGACGTGATGTCGCCCGAATAAGCGACCGGCCATCCGGTCGACAACGCGATGAGGCCCATGCGTGGGCCGTATCCGACGATGTACTTACTTCATCGTCGCGAACCGCATTTCCATCGTGTGGATCTTCGCGAGCACCGCTTCGCTGAGCTTTCTGACGTGGCGCGGCACATCGGGCGCCGACAGCAGCTCCTCGATTCGCCCGCGCCAGTAGCTTGGATGCCGCACGCGCCCCGCACCCGACATCGACACATCGTCAGCGTTCGTCTCGCTGTCCAGGAGAGCCACCATTCGCTGAATGTGTGAGAGCTCTCGTTCTGCAAAGTCTCGTGCCAGCATATTGATTGAAATTCCCCGAAATACGACAGCAGGCCTTCCGTCATCAACGCGCCATCGTGTTGCGGTGTAAGGCATTCACCGCACACGTCAGTCGCCATCGTACGCAGAAGCTGTGTCAGTAAACCGCGTGGGCATTTGCTGATTTCGATACGGAATGGGGAGCCTGTCCGATTGTTCCGACGACTTCCGGCCCCGATGCCCTGGGGTCAATCGTAGGCTGAGTGTCGGGCGATGGCATCTCCCAAAGTGGGGATGCGGGGCGATATTGGCGGGGCGGTGTTTCCGGTATTTTCAGGTCGTCGGGCGGTGCGCGGAAGGCATGCGGTTGTCGGCCGAAGACAAAACCGCGATCAGTTGACTATCTCGACGACACGCGTCGGGAGTATGGCTGACCGGCAGGCACGAGGCGAGCATGTGCAGTGTGCATGCGGGTAGCGCATAGGCACGCACAGCGTGCGGACGCGAACATGCAGCGCTGCGCCGTGGACCGCGGGCGACCTGCGCGCCCTGCTCAACAAATCGGCGCGCGAGATTGCCTGGACACGGGGCGAGCGACAACACAGCCCATTCGCCCAATTCGCCGCGCACCTTCAAATCGCAGATATCGAACGCCGCCTGACGCTTCGCGAGATCCTCATCGGCGAGCAGGCTGTCGAAGTCCTTTGGCAGTAATTGCGTGCTTTGCTTTCCGTATTGCTGGCGCGTACTTTCACCAGCAGGCGCGTCGTGCATCGGCTATAGGAATGTTTCGCGCAACTACACACTCGCGAGACAAGGTCCGCTGAAATCAGATACCGACATCGCCCTGCTTCAGCCCGAAAATGAAATCGACTTCCACCGACGCCCCTTTGGGCAATTGCAGCACGCCGACCGACGTACGCGTATGAACGCCTGCATCGCCAAGTACCGCGTACAGCATGTCGGATGCGCCGTCGGCGACTTCGCTTTGCATCGTGAAGCCGGGTGCGCTTCGCACATACACGGTGATGCGCGGCACTGTCGCGATCGCGTCGAGCGTGCCGCGGTGCTTCCTGATCAGCGACAGCGCACGCAGCACCGATACGCCGGCGGCCCGGCGACCTTCATCGAGCGAAACGGATTCCCCCACTACGCCCACGAAATGCACCACGTCGCCGATCCGCGGAATCTGGCCGGCAATGTAGGCCGTGTTCCCGTCCACCAGAATGGGCGTGTACTTTCCGCCGATCCTGATTTCCTCGTCCGGATTGAAGCCGAATTCGGCCGCGACCTGCGTCAGCTTATCGTCTCTGTTCATTAGTGAATTCCCCGATACTTCAGAAAAATGTAAAGAATAATTAAGTCTCGTGCGGATGTCTCGACGAAAAAATCCGGCCGCGACCGATCAAAGCGACGTGCGGCCGCCGTTAAAAGTTTCCGGGTAATCCTCTACGCTTTCTCATACATGACACACTTTTCAGGTGTTCGAAGCAGTCATGCATTGCTTTATCGATGACAAATCTCGTAGTCGAAGAGAATTTCCTCAAAACTTTCCGCCGAAACCGCTATCATATGTGTACTCAACCTGAAGAGTGATACATGGCAACGTACAAGGAACTGAAAGCCCAAATGGAAGCTTTGGCCGAGAAAGCCGAAGCTGCACGTGCCGCGGAATTCCAGGCGATCGTCGACGACATCCGCACCAAAGTTGCGGAATTCGGCATTACCGAGAAAGACATTTTCGGTACGCGTCGTGGTCGACCGGCCAAGCAAGCGGCCGCCCCCGTGCAGGCAAAGTATCGCGACCCGAAGACCGGGGCAACCTGGTCGGGCCGCGGTCGCGCGCCCGCATGGATCAAGGACGCGAAGAATCGCAATCGATTCCTGATCCAGGAATAAGATTCTCGACGCGCACCGGCGCGCGCTAGCGCGCCGCCCTGCTATTTGGGCATCGATACCGGCGGTATTTAAAGGCCGCTCCGGTGTGGTGACGGTTTGCGCCATCCGGCGCGTGGTTGCACGCTACGCGCCGGATTTCATGCTGCCCAATATTTCCTGATTCAACGTTCGTAATAAATCGCAAGCCAGACGGATTGCGTTGCTTCGTGCGTCCACGCAACGCGATGACGGCAATGCGGCTCGATCAGCACGTAGTCGCCGGGATGCATTTCATGGCGCGTCGGGCCTTCTTCGAATTCGAGTACGGCTGCGCCCGACAGCAGCATGACCCATTCGGCGCGCGAGTCGTCATACCAAAAGCCATCGGGGCTCGTGTGCCCCATCGACACGATTCGCTCTACGTCCAGACGCTGCCCGGTGACGAGGCGGTCGATTTGTTCATCTTCACCGCGCTCGCCATCGGTGGTGAAAAGATTGCCGGTTTGAAGTTGCATGGGGTGGCCTCGTCGATGATCGTCGGGGGAAAGAATCGCGCGTCGAGTGACGCGGACTTTCACCGCAGTCTAACGATCGCCATTGACGCTGACTCGTTTCATCGGAAACAGCATCATAGCGTTCCACATGCCTGAAATCGGCCGCGGATTCAACCCGTCGACACATCGAATTGATGAACGCGCTCAGCGGATGTATCGAAGTCCCGTATCGCTCGCGGACGTTCACACTCGATCCAGCGGAACGGTAAGCAGGTCGATCACCGCTTGCGTCTCGGGGCGCACGCCGCGCCACCACGCAAAGGCTTCCGCCGCCTGCTCCACCAGCATGCCGACACCATCCGCTACACCGGCGACCCCTGCATTGCGCGCCAGTCGCAAGAACGGCGTGAGGTGCTTGCCATAGGCCAGTTCATAGGCTGTGCCATGCGGGCTGAACACGCCGGGCGGCACGGGCGGCAAATCGCCTGTCAGACTCGCGGACGTCGCGTTGACCACCAGATCGAAGCGCCCCATGCGCTCGAGTTCCCCGTAAGCGCATGCCGTTATCGGCCCATACGAAGCCAATTGCACTGCCAGCGCTTGCGCTTTCTCGACGTGACGATTTGCCACCACCAGTTGTGCGGGGCGCGCGCCCAGGAAGGGAAGCAACGCGCCGCGGGCCGCGCCGCCGGCACCCAGCAGCAACACACGCTTGCCCGCGAACGGCGTGTGAAGATTCACCTCGATATCACGCAGCAGGCCGATGCCGTCGAAGTTGTCTGCGAGAATCCGGCCGCCGTCGAACTTGAACGCGTTCGCCGCGCCTGCGAGCGTCGCGCGCTCGCTGCGCTCATCGGCCATGTCGAATGCCGCAAGCTTGAACGGCGCCGTGATGTTCATGCCCTTGCCGCCGGCCGCGATAAATTTCCGCACCGTTGCCGCGAACGCGTCATCCGGTTCGCACGGCCCCTCGATGGCCGTGTAGTGCATCGCCTGCTGCGTCGCTTCGGCGAAAAGCCCATGAATCAGCGGGGATTTCGTATGGCCGATCGGATTGCCGATCACCGCATAGGTATCGCTCATCGTCGCCTCACTTGTCGAACAGCACGCCATCGGTTTGCATCGCATCGATCTCGGCGGGCGTGAAACCCAGCGATTGCGCGACTTCGGCATTGTGCTGCCCCAGATCGGGGGCAACCTCGCGGATCGTGGTATCGCATGCGGAAAACCGGAACGGCAGATTCGGCAGGCGCAGCGTGCCGTAACGCGGATGCTCCTGTTCGACGATCATGCCGCGTGCCTGAATTTGCGGATCGGCGATCACTTCGTCGATACGTTGCACCTTCGCGCAAGGCACATCGATGCCGTCGAGCAGTTCGAGAATCTGCGTCACCGTGCGCGCGGCGACCCACGGCTCGACCACGCCGAGAATGTCCAGCCGATGCGTATTGCGACCCACGCTATGGTGAAACCGCTCGTCGGTGCCAAAGCCGCGCGGGGCGCCGCTCGCTTCGATCAGCGACGCGAAGCGCTTCCACGCATCGTCCACCTGCGCGGCGATCACGAGATCGCCATCGATCGCGCGAAACACACCATAAAGCGTCGAGCCGGGCATGTCGTGCCCGGTCTGTTCGGGCAGCACATCTGCAAGCGTGTAGCACTGGACCGCATATTCGTGCATCGAGACGAGCGTGTCGTAAAGCGCCATGTCGATGTGCTGCCCGCGCCCGCTTTTCACGCGGCCGAGCAGTGCCGCATTGATGGCCGCGACCGCATGAATGCCCGTGTACATGTCCCCGAGCGAAATACGCAGCAGCGGTGGGCGGTCGCCGGGCGTGCCGACCATCTGCATGATGCCGCTCTTGGCCTCGGCGATCAGTCCGAAACCCGCGCGATGGGCGTCCGGCCCCGTGTGGCCATACGCGGAAATGGAGCAGTAGACCAGCCCTGGATTGCGCGCGGAAAGCGCTTCGTAGCCGAGCCCAAGCTTGTCGAGCGCGCCGGGCCGATAATTCTCCACGAATACGTCGGCCGAATCGCAGAGCCGCTCCATGAAGGCCTTTCCGCGCGGGTCCTTCATGTTCACGCTGACGCCGCGCTTGCCCATATTGAGCTGCAGAAAATAACCGCTCGAGCGATCGTCAAGCACGGTCGCGTGCTGGCGTCCCGCATCGCCGCTGCCCGGTCGCTCGACCTTGATCACTTCCGCGCCCAGCGCCGCGAGGCAGCGCCCCACATACGGACCCGCGAGAAAGTGGCTGTAGTCGACGACACGAATCCCTTCCAGTGGACGCGCCTGTTTCATCGTTCAGCTCCCGGCCGGCGCGGCACCATCAGACGATGCTCACCTCGCTGCACGACTTCGCCGTGCTGATTGATCAGCTCCGACGGAATCGTCACGATGCCCCAATCCGGGCGGCTCTTGCTCGGGCGCATCGCACCGATGCGAAACTTCACATGCAGCACGTCATCGACCTTGATCGGCAGAACGAAGTCCCAGCTCCAGCCCAGCGACATGCCCGGCACAAAGCGATAATCGCTCCGGGTCTTCAGGCCATCGGCAATCGAAAGACCAAACAATCCATGCGCAACGAGGCAGCCAAAGTGGCTCGCGTTCGCATACGCTTCGTCGACGTGCACAGGTGTGTGATCGCCGGTGAGATCGGCGTACGCGAGAATGCGTTCCTTCGTGACGGTGTAGCTCGGGCTCACGCATTCGTCGCCTTCGCGTGCGTCGTCCCAGTATTTTTCGACGATGGTCATGTCATGCCTCCGCGCGCGGATTGATGGCGAGCGCCTGGCCCACGCAGCGCGCGGGTTTCGCCTGAATGAATTCGATGGCGAGACCATCGGGCAATCGCAGCCAGTTCGCACCTTGCGGCATGGGCTGCACGTCGTAGCGGCGGGCGGCGGCGAGCGAGGCTTCCACGTCCTCACACATGATGCCGAGGTGGCCAAGCCTTCCTTCGGGGCCCGAAAAATCCGGCTGGTGGATGAACTGCATGCCGCCGAGCGTCCAGTACTGGCGCGGCGCTTCGGTCGTGCCGTCGACCTCGCGCATCGTCATGCCGAACACCTCCTCGAAAAAGCGGATGTGCCAGTGGATGTCGCGCACGAAGACGGCGACGTGTTCGAGATAGGCTTTCGGTTGGCTCATGCTTGCGCCTCCGCTTTCCGGCGGTCGGCCATCGCGCGCTCGATGCCCTTGATGCACGCAACCAACGTGGCGTTGACGGGCGTCGGCACACCGTAACGCGCGCCCCAGCGCACGACCGAGCCGTTGATGAAGTCGATTTCGGTCATGGAACCTTTTTCGAGGCTTTGCAGCATCGACGTCTTGAACGCAGCGGGCAAGCCCTCGGCGGCAAGCGACCACGCCTGCTCCGGATCGTTCATCGACAGTGTGACGCCTGCCGCCTTCGCGGCCGCGATCGCTTCCGCGACGGCCGCCAGCGAAGTGGCCTTGAGCAGCGGCTCGTCATAAAGCTGGCCGTAAGTCAGCGACGTGATGCCGGTCAGCGCGCCCGTCGCGACATTCACGAGCAGCTTGTCCCACATGGTGCCGACGATGTTGTCGCTCACCTGCGTGTCGAGGCCCGCGTGACTGAATGCGTCGGCAATACGTCGAACGCGATCCGTCACGCGTCCGTCCAGTTCGCCGATGATGGTGTGCTTGCCCACGACGCCCGACTCGATGTGCCCCATGCCGCGCAGTACGCCCCCCACATAGGTCTTGCCCGCGAGCACGCGTTCGCGACCCACGGCGTCGGCAAGAATGTCTTCGTGACCGAGGCCGTTTTGCAGTGACAGCACCAGCGTTTCAGGCCCCACCAGCGCTTGCGCGCCGCGAATCGCCGCATCGGTGTGAAACGATTTGACGAGCACGATCACGACTTCGGCCACCCCCGCTTCGTCCGGCCGGGTGGTCGCGCGGACTTGCACCTGGCGCGTGCCGCTTGCGTCGTCGACGCGCAGGCCGTGGGCGCGCATCGCATTGACATGATCGGGCGAGCGGTCGATCAGCCAGGTCTCATGACCGCCTTCGGTGAGCGTCGCGCCAATCGCGCAGCCCAGCGCGCCGGCACCCAGAATGGCAATTTTCAAGAGCGTCTCCTTAACGTGTGACGTCACGATAGGAGCCGCCGCATCATGTCGCAATACAATGGATACAATGTCGTCATTGCTACACGCAATAACACTGACCTGCGATGATTCCGACCGATCTGCCCGACCTCAAGCTGCTGCAATTGTTCGACCTGCTTTACGACACGCGCAGCGTTACGCGCGTGGCCGAACAACTCGGCCAGAGCCAGCCGACCGTCAGCATCTGGCTCGCGCGGTTGCGCGAGCATTTGCACGATCCCCTTTTTATCCGGACGCCCGGCGGCATGGCGCCCACACCGCAAGCGGATGCGCTGATCGGCCCATGTCGGGAGATTCTCGAATCGTTGCGGCGCTTCTCGGCGTGGGAAATCGCCTTCGATCCAGCGACCGCGCAGAGACGTTTTCGCATCTGCATGACCGATGCGAGTCACGTAACGCTGCTGCCGCGTCTGCTCGCCTACGTGCGCGCGCAAGCGCCACGCGTGCGCCTGGAAGCTGCGCGGATCGACGGCAACACGGAACGCGCGCTCGAATCGGGCGAGGCCGATCTTGCGATCGGATACGTGCCGTGGCTGAGCGGCGGCATCTATCAGCAACAGCTATACGAGCAGGATTGGGTGTGCCTGGCGAATCGCCATCATCCGCGTATTCACAAGCGGCTCGGCGTCAAGGCGTATCGCACCGAAGGCCATGTGGCGATCACGGGAGGAACGGGCACGGCGCTGCTCGAGCAGGCGCTCGTGCGGGAGCGCATTGAACGGCAGGTGGTGCTTGAATTGCCCGGTTTTCTGGGGCTCGGCGCCATTGTGCAGACCACCGATCTGATCACGACCTTGCCGCGCCATATCGGCGAGACGCTGGCTCAGGCCAGCGATCTCTCGGTACATCCCTGCCCCATTCCCGTCGAGGGCTTCGCCGTTCGGCAACACTGGCACGCGCGCTACCATCAGGAGGCCGGCAATCGCTGGCTGCGTTCGGTCGTTGCCCGGCTGTTCGGCATGTCTGGAGCGGACGTTACCGGCTGACGATTTGCCGTTACGGCATCGATGTCTGCGGGTTCATCGCAACGATCGCGCGCACGCTCGCGGCAGGATGGGCGCCGTGACGGAAAGCGATCGTTGGCATGCCCGTCGAACATCAGCGATGGTCGCGCCGGCACAAGCCGCACCTCAGACGTCGCAAGTATTGCGGCCGGTGCAATGCCGCCAAGGGCACTCGATTCCTTTCAACACATATCGATTGCCTTCCACATGAAAGGAATGGCGACCGATCCGTGCCGCGGGAATAAAACCATGCCGGCTCCGGTATATCGGGGCGTCAGGCCGCTCACCACGCCGAGCGAGCCGGTGCACGACGCCCAACCGAACCGGAGAGACCGCAATGTCACACCCCAACCACGTCGCCTACACACGCTTCGCGATCGCCATGCACTGGTCGATCGCCATCTTGATCCTGTTGAACCTGATGATCGGGATCTACATGGATACCTTTCCGCACAACTCGTCTCAGTTCAACGGCATCCTGTTCTATCACGCGTCGATCGGCAGCCTGATCTTCATGCTGACCGTGCCACGCCTCGCGTGGCGTGCGACACATACGCCGCCGCCGCTGCCGGCCAGTGTTCCGGCATGGCAGGCGCGGATCGCCGGTGCACTGCACGGCGTGCTGTACCTGCTGCTGTGTCTCGTGCCGCTGACCGGCTACGTGCACCGCCTCGCTGGCGCCCATCCGGTCAGTTTCTTCGGCATCACGGAATTGCCGGTGCTGGTTGGCCGCGACGAACCGCTGCGACTCCTGACCGATTCGCTGCATCGCGCGCTGGTGCTGACGCTGGGCTTGCTGCTGGTCATGCACGTCGCGGCCGGACTGAAACACAAGTTCGTCGATCGGGACGGTGTCGCGGAGCGGATGGGAATCTGAGCGCGACCTGGCGGTTGATGTTCGCCCGAAACGGCCACCCGAACATCGGGATCCCAAGCAGCCGACATTCGTCGCTGTACGCAATGTGGATGTGGGGTGATCGTCCCGCCATGCAGCAACTTCGTCACTGCCTGCAGAACGAACGATCGACGAGGGGAATTTTCAGCTCACGACACTCGCTCGAGGTGGGGTGCTGCCGGAAGAGTGCTGCTTTGCCGGAGTAGTGCAGCCACTACTCCGGACTTCCACGCCGGCGATCAGAAGCCGTGGTACATGCCGATGTTGACTTGAACCTGGTTGCCGCCCGATGCGGTGTTGCCAAAGTCCGCAACCGACGCCTGAGCGCCCTTGGCATGAACGTACCCGCCCATCGCGTACAGCGCGGTGCTCTTCGACAGCGAGTACGTCGCACCCAGCGACACCTGGTTGATCGACGCCATCGTGCGGCCCTCGGCAGCCAGCGCTGGTGTGGCCGCGGAGCCGTAGACATACGTGTACCCGGTCGCCAGCGACAGCGCCGGCGTTACCTGGTACTGCAGGAGCGCACCCAGCACGTTGAAGTGGATCGACGGCTGGCCAGCATTGCCCTGGTACTGCGCGTTCGAGTAGCGCAAGCCGGCCGTGTACGGACCGATCTGATATTGCGTGGCGACTTGCGCGATGCCCGCGCTCTTGAATGCATTGCCGCCGTTGTAACCCGAACTCGGATAGCCCAGCGCACCACCGAAACTCGGCTGCGCCGTTGCGTTCATCCACCCGTTCTCACCCTGGTTTGCCGCATGGAAATAGCCGCCGGCGACCGTCAGACCGCCCTGAGCGTAGTTCGCCGCCACCGACCACGACTGGCCCGAACCCATCGAACCGGCCACGCCGCCGAACGAGTACGCGCCTTCGGCCTGGAAGCCGTGGATGAGCGGCGAAATGTACTTCACGGCGCTGTTCTGGTTCGTCGTGTTGTCGTTGTTGTCCACGTCGCCCGGGGTCGAGAACGTCGACGCCGAAATGGCGTCGCCCGTCAGGACCTGAACCATTTCCGTCACGGCGTCGAGCTGGCGTCCCAGACGCACGGTACCGTACTGATCGGAAGCGAGGGATACGTATGCCTGGCGGTTGAACAACGAGCGCGTGGAACCGATGGGCCCCTGGCCGCCTATGCCGCCCGTCCCAATGTTGAAGCCGTTTTCGATCTTGAAGATCGCCTTGAGGCCGCCACCGAGATCCTCCGTCCCCCTGAGGCCCCACTTGTTCGAACCTGCGGCACCCCCATCGAGGCCGAACCGCTTGTGGCCATTGATGTTCGACGTGTAGCCGATACCTGCATCGAGCATGCCGTACAGGGTGATCGACGACTGTGCCATTGCTGCCGACGATGCTGCGAAGGCGGCAACAGCGATAACGCTGACCTTGATTTTCTTGTTTTTCATCTGTATTTCACTGTCAGGAGTGGTTGCGGGATTGTTTGAAACGGGTTTTGTTGTATTCGAAGGCAGATGACGGCGCACGGCCTACGCGTCGTCTCAGGTTGCAACAGCCGGCTTCATGTTCTCCAGATCGGCATATTCGTCTCGATCATTTCGTTATCCTCAAAATTTCATGCAGGAAGGCGCCTCGCATCTCGACCTGTCCGGCATTCCATCGATTGGAACCATCGCGGCGTCCCGCCTGGACGAAAGCCGCTGCGTTGCTTTTGTTGTCGCTCGAGCCATGCGGCACCGTGGATGGGTCATGTGCCGATTCCACGAAGCCGAAAAACTCGAGCAGATCACCGCGCTAAGCCGAACGTTTCTCCGATGGCATTTCGAAGAAGTACTCCATTGTCATGGTCCAAGCCCACGCACTACCCGCGACGACAAACGGCCTGGGCATACCCGCCTCGACCGCCAGTCGATCAATCGGCCGGTCAGCCGCTGGCGACGGGCACGAACCGTTTCGCCAAGCGACACCGCAGCCGGGGCGCGCTTTGCAGGTGCGAAAAACCATATCAGGAACATAAATCGTCGTCAAAATTAGTTTGATATAAGTTAATCGCGTCTGATAACCCTTAGCTTTATCGGGATTTCCCTAATAGGAACCGGCGCCAAGGCAAAGCATTGGGGGGATCCGCGCGGCCACTCTGATGCACGCCCAGGAAAAGATCTGGTGTCGCACGAGAGCCCCTACGCAACGACTGCAGACGATCTCTGCCCTGACGTTCGAAGCGCGCGAAATAGGTGCGAGAAGCCGGTATTCTGGTTGGCATCGCGGGGGCCAATGCGTTGGGACCGAAACGCACTCCGCTCTATCGAAGCGTTCGCAGATGTCGAGGCTTCGTTTGGCTCCTGAAGAGTCGAAAAGCCGGATGCATGCTTCTTCGGACACATGTCACTATCGATGCAAGTGGAATCAACCGGCCGAAGTAGCCTATGTTGGCGATCGACTCGACGACGGCTTAGTGTCCGGACGACAGGCGGACCTGGTGGCCGTATTGTTGCAGCGCGGTGCTAGCGATCGTCCGGCCCGCTCCGAACGGCCCCGCAATTCGGTCACGCCGGTCCATGTGCATTTTCCAAATTTTTTTCGGCACCTGCGCGGATGATTACCCGAAAGTCGTTGGATATTGTTCGTATCGTTGCCGCGGTGGCAACAACACTCCAACCTCAGAAAGGGCAAATCATGGCTAAATCACACGCAAAATCTGCTACTCCGTCGACCCAAACGGGGCGGGCTCCGATGTCTCAGGCCGCAGCATCACGTATTCAGAGCGCCACGGCGCGTGCGCATCGCGGCATAGTCCCCGCTGGGTCGTTCTCGGCACGAGCGAGCAGCGCCGCGGCAGCTCATACCCAATCGGAATCGGGTGGCGAGAAGTAAGGCCATGTGCTTTTCCAACCTCTCCCGCGCCAAGGGCTCCCGGCAGCGTCAGCAAGGGTAAAGATCGCGAGGGAATCGCGCGCGCCCCACGGGTACTCCGAGGTAGTGCGCGCGCCTACCGGCGCGACGGCAAATGTAAAGAAGAAAGCGCTGTTCGACGCATACCAACCGAGAATCCAGCATGATCACAAAAAAGAAGACAGCTCAGCCTCCCTTTCCTCGCCTCGGCGAGGTGTACCGTGCGATGGCCGTGGCGCTCGGCACGAAAGACAGCCATCAACGGGTTGACGAACTCGCCAGCCGCGGCGACTTCGACTGGTCCTTGTTTCCATCACTTGCCGAGGAGCTATTTGTCGCGCCGCTGACGAAGTATGTTGACTCAGACTTCGTCGAACTTGTTCGGCCGTGGTTTGAGCACATGCACATCAGCTACGTCGGCATGGTCTCAAGATGCGCGATCGAGAACCTGACGCGCGAGGAGGCCCTGCCAATTCTCATCAAACACTATTTCGTGCCACACGGCCTGAACGTAATCTACGCGATTCAGCGGGAACTGGGCGGTCCAGAACCGATGACGTTCCTTGACCCGGACCGACACCCGGTCGCAGCGGTGATGGAATGGTTAGAGACGGGCGAAACGAATCCACTCGCTCGGCTCGCATACGATCCGACGAAAAGCGACATTGATCGGAACGAAATCGAGAAATGCAGAAAGTGGAGTAAAGGCCTCGACCTACCCGATCCGCAAAGCATCGTCCGGCTAGCCGCGGCGCTGAAGGAACAAGGGAACATGCATGAAGAGAAAATCAAGCATGTCCGCAGATGGCTGTTGCTTGCGCGTGCGGTCTCATATTTTGAACGCGCCTCGGGGATGCCGATCCGGAACATAATGCGACGGCATCTCCTGCTTGGGATGCCGGACGGCGGGATCCTAGAAGCCCTGCAGGCCGCGGTTGTCGCAGGTTTTGATCGTTTTTCGGCATCGGTCGAATTGGGGCAGCGCTTACACGATCAGCTTTTGCGAACATCCTCGAAGAAACCCGGTGAGAAGGAAAAAGCGAAGGCTGACCTCGATCGACTCGAGCAGATGGTTTGCGCGTCTGCGGGAGACGACCGATTGGACTTTCAGGTCGACTGGTTGAAGGCCAGGTGGTACATGCTCTCGGCGGACTTCGAATCAGCGCTTTCTCACTACGAGGCTGCAGTGCGGGGGGCAAGTTATCGAGCCGGAGAAAAACAACGGGTGCTAGTAGAGGAGGTGCTTGCCGTCGCAGCGCACTTGGGAAGGAGGACTGCACTTAAGAGGCATAAGCACAGCGGAGTGGTCTTTGGATTATTTTCGGACCCTCGCGAGGACGTTCTTGAAGACTGGGAGATCGAGCAGTTTCGTCAACAGTTCTGCCTGTTGTTTCCTGCAGCCGGCAGGTTCCCGGAAGCCCCGAGAGAAGAAAAAGTTATTCTTCCATTTTTGGCACTGGATGCTAGTGAGACGAAAAAGCCGGACCTTCGCAATCCAGACCGGATCGTCACGATTCGGGCGGCGGATGGACAGATCAGGCGTTGGACGCAACTTCGACGTTTTGTTTCCGAGAATCAGTACGACTCAGTCGAAAGCCTGCTCAATGCGGGAGCGTCGGTCGATCTCATCGATGAAAGTGGCGTGTCCGCTTTGCTGGTCGCAATCCAGCGTGCAATGACCAGCGCGGACCGACGCGTGTTGAACGCGCTCCTAAGGCGCCCGCATTCGGCTACTACGATCAACAGCGTTACCGCGAAGAAGCGACTCACGCCTCTTTTGTGCGCTGTCGATTTGGGTGAGCCTGTCGTCGTCGAGACACTTTTATCGATGGGTGCAGCGGCCGACTTGAGAGCTGACATCTCCGACCAGACTCCCCTGTACTACGCGCTCTCCAGGGTCGCGATAGTAAAGAACCCGAATGTCCTACGCGCCACGCTGCTGCAGTCTTTCTTAGAATCTCCGGACGAAATGCAACGCGAGGTTTTCCGACGATACAACGTCAGCTTAGCCGGCGTCTTCGGCGATGGAAACGATATTAGGACTCTGCGTGATCAGCCTCGCTACGCGGAGATATTCGAGAGATGTGCAAACGTACAAGTCGGAGAACAGTCAGGGCGGCATACACTGCCCAAGCTACTACGCATCATTGAATCGTTGCTGGTACATAAGGCCGACCCCAACGCACCTCACCGCTATCCCGCGCCTGGCCGAACACCGCTCATGCTCGCCGCGGAGAGCGATTGCAAGGAAGCCTTCGAACTGATGTATCGATTTGGAGGAGAACCGCTCCAGTGCGATGCGATGGGGATGAATTGCCTGAACATTGCTATCGCCTTTGGTTCGGCGAACGTAGCAGCGAGTGTGCGGGCCGCATCGCAATGAGTCGGGGCCTGCGTATCGGGCGTCGAGTCTGAGCTTGACAGATGGTCGGTAAGGTTTGCTGACCAGTCCCGCGAGTTCCTACGGTCGATCGGCTGTTATAGGTTTCGGATTCAACCCGTCGATATCGGCAATGGCGAAAGCCGCGCGTTCCTCGACGACGGCGATACCGTCATTTTCCGGGGCTGGTGCGAACGCGATGGTTTTGCACGAATCGGCTTCGGCACCAACTATGGAATCGTATTGCCGGTGCCGGCCGCAGAAAGCGCTCATTGACCGCCGGTCATTTCGCAATCGACCGCCGAGACGATGCGAGGACCCTATGCGTGGTCCTCGCGCGTCGAAGCACCCCATCAATCGACTCGCGGTGCCCGCACACCGTGCTTGAACGCCGCACCGCATTGCCAGGACGCGTACGTGAAGTCGCCGCCAGCAAACAGCGCTGGCGGCGACTTCACTGCATGTGTTTTTCGGATGCGCTAGAAGAGGTGACGAACACCCACGATGATGCCCACACTGCTGCCGGTCGGCTCATACAGTGCGCCATTCACCGTAAATCCGGTGTGCATCAACCCGTGGTTGTTCACGCATGCGGCGGAGCCATACAAGGTCGTTCGTTTCGACAGAAAGTAGTCGAGCCCGGCAGACGCCAGCAAAGAATGGTTCGCCGAATCGTTGCTGTCCCGCATGTACCAAACGCCCAGGTCGGCGGACAGTGTCGGCGTGATGAGATATTCGCCACCCGCTGCGTACACTTTCTCATTGAAGGAGCCGGCGATCTTGTAGCTTGTGTACGATCCCTTCAGTGTCGCGCTTCCCCACGTATAGCTCGCGCCGATCGTTCGCCCGCTGAATTCGATCGTTGATGGAAATGGCGTGGAAACGCTGGCCGACCCGCCGGGATTGCCACTGAAGAGGGCCGCGTTCACGACCAGGTCTTTCCATTCGTATCTGACGCGTGCCGCGTATTGGCGCCCCGACTGAAATCCGTTTGGATCGCCACCCAGCGCCAGCAATGCACTCGCTTGTATGCCGGCGATCGTCGGGCTCGTATAGGACACGGCGTTCGCGACGAAAATCCCGGTCGCGAAAAAATTGCCCATGTAAATGCCGGCCTGACTCCCGAAGAACGACGCATGCCGCGCGTCCGTGTCGACGATCGCGAGTCCGAACGGCGAATACTGCAGGCCGGCCTTGACGGTACCGAACCGTCCGGACAGACCAACGAAGGCTTGCCGTCCGAAGACATTCCCGTTCGAGTTGCCCAGCGCCCCGTTGTTCGTCGTAAAGCCGCTTTCCAGTATGAAGATTGCCTTCGTACCGGCTCCCAACTCCTCGACACCGGTGATACCGAAGTGCGACCCCGACATCCCGCCATCCGTTGCCGATACCTGATGCGGACCACTGGCACCCGTCCCGGCGTCGACGGTACGACTCGTGTACATCACACCGGAATCCACGACACCATACAGCGTGACATGACTCTGCGCATGCGCTGTTGACGTCAGCCCCAGTACGGCGATCGAGATGGGGATCAGCAGCATCGGACGGAATCTTTGCATCTTTCTCATGTTGTTATGTCTCCTCCATTCATGCAGGACTGCAAAACAACCAACAGGGATCGACCTCCATGCAGCGCTCGGCGTATGGCGATCAAATGAAGTCGGACCGATAGCCGCTTCGGCTTCTGTCCTCAGTGCTGCCAGGCATGCGCGCTGGACCGTCGGCTTTGCTTGAACTCTGCCGAGTCCGGAATCGATGCCGCTCGCGACGCCGCCACGAGACCGGATCGTAAATGGCGAGCGCGCATCGGCCGCAATCGGTTCACGGCATCGATGACGCGATGAAAAGCGTCAGCGTGTTTCCGTTGCTGCACGATGCCGCGCACCAGCAGCCCGCGCCGCCCTTGCCCGCTCGAAGTAAACGAGCCGATGGGATGGTCAGGTATTCACGGAAAGCGCCAGCGGCATCAAGTCGTTGGCTTGCGTCCGCGAGAGGGCGTACAGCTCGAACCAGTTGCACCACTCGACCATCAGGTGGTCCGAGTGGCCGTCAACGAGTTCTTCCGGTGCGGTCGACGGCCAGAAGATCTCGAGCCGCGCATCGAACCCCGGAAGCGTGTCCCTGAATTGATGCAGCAAGTAACCCACGGTCACACCATCGGGTGTCTCGACGCGCCCCATCATGCGATGCGGCATGTCAGGCGCCAGTTCGATCGGGATACCACGCCAGTCATCCAGATGGCGGAGCTTCAGGAGGGCCGGCGATTTTGTATGGCCCGGTACCTCCAGAATGCCGACCCGCCCGTCCGGGAGTGGCAGCGCACCGAGATGCTCAGGGTGAGCGCGGAGCATTGCCGGGCGGTTCGGCCCGCCATACCCGTCCCAGAACCAGGTCACGAATTCAGCACTGGTTCCCACCGCGACATGCGCTTCGGCAACGGACGAACTGAAGCGACCATTCGCACGCAACAACCAATCCTTCTCGTTCGATTCGTGCTCCGCGATCTCCGTCGCAAACAGACCGACCATGCCATCCGCCCCCAGTTTCTCCATGAGCAACGCCATCATGTAGCGAGCCCTTTTCACCTCCATTCTGAGGATGTCCTCGCAGGCCACCTCTTTACCCGACTTGAAAAACGACACTGCTTTCACTTGAACCTCCGTGGCACTTGAACGAGTTGCCATGTTTCCCGACTCGTGCCACTAACGCAAGTAAACTTGCGTTAGTGTTTACCGCATGCCTGTCGGCCGTCGCCCAGGGTCGTGCCCGTGGTCGGGCTGCTGCGACGACGCGGGCGGTCGATGCAACGATGTGTAAAATCCGCTCATGCCAAAGTCAGCCGAACAAGAACCGCCGTCGCCCCGTCGCCGCCTGGGCGGCCGTAGCGCACGCGTCCGTGAAGCGGTGATCTCCGCAACGATTGCCCAATTGCAGGCGTCAGGTTTCGAGGGGCTCAACATCGGCGCCATCGCTGCACTCGCGGGCGTGCATGAGAGTTCGATCTATCGCCGCTGGAAGAGCAAGGAAGGGCTGATGATGGAGGCCGTCTTCGAGCTTTTCGCCGAACACATCGCGATACCGGATCGGGGCTCGCTGCACGCGGATCTCGTCGCGCTGCTGTCGGCAACCGCGCGCTACTTGAGAACGGGCGTGGGCAGGTCTGCCATTCAGTTCGTGCTGGCCACGTACAACGATGCGGCCGTGGCGGGCGAACTGCGCAGGTTGTGGACGAACCGCTTTTCGGCGGTTCAGCAGATTTTCGATCGCGCGGCAAAAATGGGCGAGTGGCCGCAGGGGGCGGACCCGATGCCCCTGCTTCATTGCCTGATCGGCGCCGTTTATCTACGCACGCTGATCCTGCACGAGCGCGTCACGACCGATCAGATTCGAGAACTGACGCACTGGATCCTTCGCGAGCGAGACGCCTGAGCATCGGGAATCTCAAAGGTCAGGCCATCAGGGCCAGGCGAGCGCTTTACGACGCGCTGTCCAGATCGATCGAGCGGGAATCGGCTGCCGAAGGTTCACCCAACGCCCCCGGCACGCCGAAGCCTGCCGCAGCGGTCACGCCGCATTGAATGGCCGAATCGCGTCGTCTACCGTCCTGGTGCAGGACGTAGGGCAGTCGATCGACGCCACGGCAGCCCCGACAACTGCAGAGCCACCCCTAGCGGGCCTTGGTCGATGTTCGCCCCTGAAAAGTCGTCTCCCCCGCCCGCCCCAGATTCCACCAAGCCATCACCGCCCCCACCCCCAACAGCAGAACCGAAACGATCAACGCCCGCTCCATCCCATGGACAAACGCCACGCCCCCTGTCTCACGAACGAAGAAGCCAAACAACGCGACGCCCATCACGCCGCCCACCTGTCGCGCCGTATTCAACAACCCCGACGCCACACCCGACTGCGCGCCGCTCACCGCCGCGAGCGCCGCGTCCGTGATGGTCGGTATCGTCAACGCGATGCCGCCGCCTGCCAGCAGCATCGGTATCGCGAGCAACCCGTTGGATTGCGTAGCGATCGCCGGCCACATCGCCAGATAACCGACCGCTGAAATCGACAACCCGGCCGTCGCCAGCGTGCGCGCACCCAGCCTGCCGGTCAGTCGTCCGGCGACGATGCTCATGACCATCAGCACCCCCATCATCGGCAGAAACGCGACACCCGCGCGCACCGGCGTCATATGCCAGACCGACTGAAACAGCAGGCTCAACGTAAAGACGATGCCGTAGAAGACCAGATTCGCGATCGCACCGATCACGATCGAGCTGCGGACGATCCGATCCTGCCACAACCCGGCCGGCAGCATCGCGTCCGGATTGCGCGCCTCCAGCCGGACGAACGCAATGCCCAACGCGACGCACAACGTGAACGGACTCACGATGACCGGACTGCGCCACCCCAGCGCACTGATCTCGGTCGACGCGAACGTGAGCGCTGCCAGCGCAAACGCACCGGTCAGTTGCGCCGGAAGATCGAGACGCCGGCCGCCCTGCGCTTTCGTGTCGGGCGCAAACCGCCACGTCATCCAGATACCGGCAATGCCGACCGGCACGTTGACCAGGAAAATGCTGCGCCAGCCGACTGCAGCGATGAGCAACCCGCCGGCCAGCGGCCCCGCGGCCAGCGCAATGCCGCCGCCGGCACCCCACCAGCCGATCGCGCGGCTACGCGCTGCCGCGTCGTCGAATGCGAGACGCAGCACGGCCAGCGAGTTCGGCACCAGCAGTGCGGCGCCGATCCCCTGAACGAGACGCCAGGCGATCAACGCGCCGATGGCATGCGCGAGGCCGCAGCCGATCGATGACAGCGTGAAGATCGCGTAGCCGGCAATGAACACGCGCTTTGCACCCAGCCGGTCGCCGAGCGCGCCCGCCATCAGCAGGGTCGCCGCGAACACGAGCGCATACGCGTTGACGACCCATTGCAGGTCGGTGAGCGCAGCGCCAAACGCCGTTCGCAATGCATCGAGCGCAACGTTGACGACGCTGACGTCGATCAGGACGACCGCATAACCGAGGCACGCCGCCGTTTGAACCAGCCGCGGGTGAGGTGTGGATGAGGTCTGCATCGGCAATTCTTCGCATTCGGAGGATTGAAGCGTAGAGGATCGCCTTCTGTGCGAATATTCCGCAAAACAGCACAGCAGCCTGGAGAAAATGCACCGATGTTCGACTGGGAAAACCTGCGTTACTTCGTTGCCGTCGCACAAGCGGGGAGTCTTTCCTCGGCCGCCCGGCGATTGAACGTCGACCACGCGACAGTCAGCCGTCGCCTGGCCGCACTCGAATCGGAATTGAAGATGCGCTTGATCGACAGGTTGCCGCGCGCGTGCCGGCCGACCGCCGCCGGCCGGCAGATTCTCGAGTTCGCCGGGAAAATGGAGGAGCACGCGTTTGCGATCGAGCGCCTCGCGCTCACGGAACATCTGCCGATGCACGGCACCGTGACGATCAGCGTGCCGCCCGTGCTCGCCAACAATTTCTACGCGAATCATCTGTATGCGTTCGCGCAAATGCATCCGGGCATTCGGCTGTCGATGGCCAGCCAGGCGCAAAGCGTATCGCTCGCCCGTCGTGAAGCGGATATCGCCGTGCGCCTGTTCCGCCCCGACGAGCCGCAAAACGTGACGCGCAAGCTGGGCGAGATGGCTTTCGGGCTCTATGCGAGTCGCGACTATGCGCACGCGTCGACGCCTGACGATTGGGCCTTCATCTGCTACGACGCGCAATTCGCGGAAATGCCGCATCAGAAGTGGCTCGAATCGATCGCTCGAGGTCGCCGCATCGCGTGCGAAGTCAGCGATATCACGACGCAGCAGGTCGCGGCCCGTACCGGAATCGGCGTCGCGGGCCTGCCCGTGTTCATGGGCGATGACGATCCGGGGTTGCAGCGCTTGCCGTTCGACGGGGAACCGTACGCCCGCGACATCTGGCTGGTCGTGCATGCCGATCTCAGGCATTCCCCGTCGATTCGCGCGGCGATCGACTTCATCGCCGACGTGACGGGAAAGACCTTCGCGCCGGATTCGAGGCAGTAGCGACGTCCATCACCGCGGCGTGCGATACCGGGCGCCGGGATCGATTGCGATGCCTGCGCCGAGCTTCACCACGCCCCTTCTTGCGGGCGCGTGGCGTCAACACCCATCTGCACACACACGCGCCCCATCAAACCACCGCCCTCAACCACCCCAGCACATCCTCCTGCGCACTCTCCGCCACCACCGGTTCCGGCGTCAACAAGCAGTAATCCGAACCATCCTCGACGAACCCCATCGGCGCGACGAGCACACCGCTTTCGATGTCATCGCGAACGAGGTGCCACGGGCCGATCGCGACACCGAGCCCCGCAACCGCCGCCTGCAGACTGAAATAGAAATGGTCGAACGTCTGCCCGCGCCCGCCTGCGGCCGGCTGGTTCGCCGCCACCGCCCATTCCTTCCACGCGTGCGGCCGTGTCCGCGTGTGCAGTCGCGGAACATCCGCCTTCAACGAGCGACTGCCACGACGCGCGGAAAACCACGCATCGACCTTATCCGGCCGGCAGACCGGCCCCACCTTCTCCGCGAACAGCCGCTCCGCGTGATAACCCGCCGGCCATGCAAAGTCATTGCGTCGAATTGCCATGTCGATGCCGCTGTCGAATGAGAACGGACCGCCCGCGGCAGCCAGATGAATGTCGACACCCGCATGCCGCGCCTGAAAATCCGGCCAGCGCGGAATCAGCCAGCGCATCAGAAGCGTCGGTTCGCACGACAGCACCCAGCGCCGCGCCCGGGCAGCCTCGGTACGCAATTCCTGCGCGGCGTGACGCATCAGCCCCAACCCGTCATGGACGGCCTGCGCCAGCTTGCGGCCCGCATCGGTCAGGAACACGCGACGGCTGCGCCGCTGGAACAGCGCGACGCCCAGGTCGTCCTCGAGCAATCGCACCGCGCGGCTGACCGCGCCATGGGTCAGGCACAGCTCGTCGGCCGCACGGCTGAAATTCTCGTGACGCGCCGCCGCCTCGAAGCAACGCAGCGCCATCAGCGATGGCAGGTTCGTGCGAACGGACTGTGAGTCAATTTCACCATTCTGGTCAGAAATCATCGCTTTTTCCGATGGAACATAACCCATAAGATTGCGCCATCAAGCCATCAATCGCAAGGACAAGACGATGACCGAACTGATAGTTGTAGTCACCATCACGCTGCTGGCCGTGATCAGCCCGGGGCCGGACTTCGCGATGGTCACGCGCAACAGCCTGATGCTGTCGCGCCGCTCGGGCGTGCTCACCGCGCTGGGGATCGGGCTCGGCGTGACGGTTCACGTGAGCTATACGCTGCTGGGCGTCGGCCTGCTGATCCGCCAGTCGCTGTGGCTCTTCAATGCGGTCAAGCTGGTCGGCGCGATCTATCTGATCTACCTCGGCGTGAAGATGCTCATGACGAAGGCCGGCAACGGGCAGGCGGATGCACCGGCCGCACCGCTGTCCGACCTGGCCGCGCTGCGCACCGGCTTCCTGACCAATGCGCTGAACCCCAAGACCACGGTGTTCATCGTCAGCCTGTTCATGCAGGCCGTGCGGCCCGACACGCCGTTGATCGTGCAGATCGGCTACGGCGCGTTCATCGCCGTCGCGCATGCCGGCTGGTTCAGCCTGGTGGCCCTGTGCTTCTCCGCGACGGCCGTCCGCGATCGCCTGCTGGCGCTACGGCACTGGATCGACCGCACCTTCGGCTGCCTGCTCGTGGGCTTCGGCGTCGCGCTCGCCATCGCGCGCGGCGGGCGCTGATTCGAAACGGCGCGCCACCCGTCGATGCAACCGACCGGCGCGCTTCGCCGGCGCGCCGGATGCGCCGGATGCGCCGGATGCGCCACGCGGTCGCTTTAGAACGTACGCGCGATCGTGCGGGCTTCGTCGATCGCGCGACTGCGATCGACCGCTCCGTCGGGACCAAACAAGGTGCGCTCGACGACGATCCCGGTGACGTCCTTCACGCCCACGAACTTGAGCCAGGTCTCCATGTACGGGCGTTGCAGATCGAATTCGGCCGCCGGGGTAAATGAGCCCGGCGACTGATAACCGAGCCCGCGCGCGTAGACCACCGCCGCCTTTTTCCCGGCCAGCTTGCCGGCGAAACCTGTGCCGTCGAACGTGAACAGCACGTCCTTCTGCGAGATCACGTCGATCAGGTGCTTGAGTTTGTACGGAATACTGAAATTCCACAGCGGCACGCCGAACAGGAGCTTGTCCGCTTCGTGAAACGGCGCCGCGAGCTGCTCGATCCGTTGCCATGCCGCCGCCTGAGCCGGCGTCAACACCTTGCCGCTCAGTCCCGCATATTTCGCGGCCAGCGCGGCTTCGTCGAATTCGGGTATCGCCAGATTCCAGATGTCGAGCGTCTGTATCTCGTGATCGGGATGCGTGTGTCGGTAAGCATCGAGAAAGGCATTGCACACGTCGATGGACGCCGAATAGTCCTTGTTGGGTGAGCCTTCGATATAGAGCACGCGTGTCATGAAACCGGTCCTTGCCGAAAGTGACGGCGACGCGCGGGATGCGCGATCGCCCACTGCGCTTCGCAGCCTATCGGATCGACCTATAATCCGGAAACGATATGAATTGATCGAATTAACCCGAATTGGTGATCAATGAACACGCCGCTCGACACCTCACTGCTTCATACGTTCGTCGCCATCGCCGACGTACGGAGCTTTACCGGCGCAGGTCGCAGGCTGCATCTCAGCCAGTCCGCGGTCAGCGCGCAGATCGCTCGTCTCGAGGAGCAGGTCGGCCGGGCGCTGCTCGCCCGCAATACGCGCAGCGTCACGCTCACCGAGCATGGCCGGATGCTGCTCGGCTACGCGCGCGCGATGCTCAACCTGAGCGAGGAAGCGAAGGCGAAACTAGGCAGCGGCAACGCAGTCGATGTCACGCTGCGCATCGGCGCATCGGAGGATGTGGCGGGAGGCTGGCTGCCCGACGTGATGCGCCGCCACGGCGCCGCGCGGCGCGGCTTGCGGCTGAATCTGACGGTCGACATCGGCGACAGCCTGTTTCAACGGCACGCCGACGGCGAATTCGATCTCGTGATCGGCAGCCGGTGCGCGCACACGGGCCAGGGCGCGACGTTGTGGCGAGAGCCGCTCGTCTGGGCGTTTGCGCGCCACGAGCCGCTGCCGGAAGGCGATGTGCCGCTCGCGTGCTTCCCCGATCCGTGCCCGTACCGGGGCGCTGCCATCAAGGCGCTCGCGCTGGCCGGCATGCCCTATTTCATCGCATGCGAAAGCCCGAGCGTCACGGGCATCCGCACGTTCGCTCGCGCCGGCATCGCGATTGCGCCGGTGCCGCGCAGCGCGATCGACGACACGCTCCGCGAGCTGGGCGTATCAGAAGGCTTGCCGGCGCTGCCGGACATGGAATTCGTGATGATGCACGACGCGGGAATGCCGGCCGCCGTCGAATTCGCCGCGACGCTTGTCGATGAAACCGCCATTCGCAACGGGGCCGGCGTGCGCAACCGGCCCTAGCGTGCCGTTCGGTCACGGCCGAGGTTCGATCACATGCACTTACCGATGCATGCGCGCTCGACCACTATGGCGCGCCGCGTGCGAAGCAGCCGTGCGCCGGTCGCGGTGTGGCGGCGGTCTCAGCGCTTCGCGCTCAATCCCGCCCGCACGCCCGCCGGTTCCCGGCTGCGCCCGAGCAGCGCCGCCAGCGACAGATCCGCGAGCTTGCCGAACGGCGCACGCAGCAGGCTCGGCAGGTTCCAGCGCCCCAGCACGAACACGCCCTTCGCATGGCTCATCGCGCGGAATCCCTCGATGCCGTGATACGCGCCCATCCCGCTCGGGCCGACGCCGCCGAACGGCAAGTCTTCCTGCGCGACATGCAGGAGCGTGTTGTTGATGCCGACATTGCCCGACGTGGTGCGCTTGAGCAACGACTCGCAGTCGCTGTCCTGCGCGCCGAAGTAGTACAGCGCGAGCGGCCGCGGACGCGCATTCACGTAGTCGACGACTTCGTCGATCGTGCGATACGTGCGCACCGGCAGGATCGGCCCGAAGATCTCTTCCTGCATGACGGTCGTATCGTCACCGGCCCCGACGATCAGCGTGGGCGCGAGCGTCCGCTTGCGGGTGGCCGCCTGCTGCGGATTCACGCCCGCCTCGATCACGCGCGCGCCCTTGCTGCGCGCTTCGTCGATGAGACCTTTCAGGCGATCGAAATGCCGGTCGCTGACGATCGACGTGTAGTCGGCACTGGTCGGCCCGCCCGGATAGAAGCGCGCGACGGCCGCATCGTATTGCGCGACGAACGCGTCGAGATCGTCTTCATGCACCAGCGCATAGTCGGGCGCGACGCAGGTCTGCCCGCCATTCGACAGCTTGCCGAACACGATGCTGGACATCGTCCGGCCGTCGACATGCCCTCTCGCGACGATCGCCGGGCTCTTGCCGCCGAGTTCGAGCGTCACCGGCACCAGGTTGTCGCTGGCCGCCTTCATGACCTTGCGGCCCACCTGCGTGCTGCCGGTGAACAGCAGATGATCGAACGGCAAGCCGCTGAAGGCAGCGCCGACTTCCGGGCCGCCGAGCACGACCGAGACTTCCTCGCTCGGGAAGGTTTCCGCGAGCATCCGGCGCATCACCTCGCTGGTGCGCGGCGTCAGTTCCGACGGCTTGAGCATCGCGCGGTTGCCCGCGGCCAGCGCGGTGGCCAGCGGAATGAACGTGAGCGCGAACGGGTAATTCCACGGCGCCATCACGCCGATGACACCCAGCGGCTGGTACTCCACGCGCGCGTGCCCGGCCCGGTAAAAGATCCCGACGTGCCGGCGCTGCGGCTTCGTGAAGCGGCGCAGGTTGCGCGTCAGATAGTCGATCGCCTGGATCACGCCGACCAGTTCCATGATCGCGGTTTCGTGGCGCGAGCGGTGCCCGAAATCGGCGCTGACCGCCTCCTCCACTTCGCTGCGATACGCGAGCACCACCGCGCGCAGCCGCGCGAGCCGCGCCTTGCGCTGCTGCACGCTCGGCGGCCCCTCGCTGACGAATGCGTTGCGCTGGCGGGCCAGCAACGCCGCCGGGTCGAAGCTCGAGCTGGATTCTGCGGAAATGGCCATGGTGCACCTCACGAGGTTGCGTCGATGTAGACACTGTCAACTTGCATGCGGCGGATCATAGGCTCACAATGTGTTCCCTGTCAACATAGGAGCAACGCGATGTCGTCGGATGAGGCTGCGGACGCCGGGCAAAAGGCTTATCACCACGGGGATCTGCGGCGCGCGATCATCGACACGGCGCTCGACACGCTGCAGGAGCAACAGGGCTGGCAGTTCACGCTGCGCGAAATCGCGCGGCGCGCGAACGTCAGCCACTCGGCGCCGTACCGGCATTTCCCGGACAAGGCCGCATTGCTGCACGAGCTCGCGCTGATCGGCTTCGATCGGCTGAACGAAGACCTCGCCGCGTCCGTCGATCCCGCGGCGGGTGCACCGGACGTGCTGCGCGCGCTCGCTTACGCCCATCTCGCGTTCGGGCAGCGCAACCCGGATCTCTATCGACTGATGTTTGCCGCGGATGCCGGCGAGCCCACGGACATCCATCTCGATCCGCGCGTGCAGGCGCCGTTCCTGCTGGTCGTCGACATCCTGGAACACGGCCAGCGCGCCGGCACGATCCGTCCGCGCCCGGCGCTCGGCCAGGCGACCGGCTGCTGGGCGCATCTGCATGGGCTGACGATGCTGGCGATCGACGGGCGGCTGGTGCGCGAGAAGGTTGGCGATCACGCGATCGAGGATGCACTGACCACCTTGCTGGACGGTCTCGTGCTGCCCGTCAGCCCCGCGCGGCCAGCGAAGACGAAAAGGCCTTGACCTTCAACTTTGCTTGAAGGTTAAGGTTTGCCTCGGCAGCGTATCGAGGCCATGGGTATGGGTACTGCCATCCGACAATCCGGCGGCGCGTCGACGACGTCCGCCCGTGGCCGATGAAAGGGAACCGCATCATGAGCAAGCGCATCCTTCACGTCGTGAGTAACGTCGCGCACTACGCCGATCCGTCGCAACCGACCGGCCTGTGGCTGTCCGAGCTGACCCATGCCCATCAGATCTTCGCGGCGAAAGGCTATGAGCAGCGGCTGGTGAGCCCCAAGGGCGGCGTGTCGCCGCTCGAGCCGCGCTCGCTCAAATGGCCGCACGCCGACGCCGCCGCGAAAGCGTGGCGCGCCGACAAGGCCAATGAAGCGCTGCTGGCCACCACCGCGCGCCCCGACGAGATCGATCCGCCCGATTTCGATGCGATCTACTTCACCGGCGGCCATGCGGTGATGTGGGACTACCCGGACGATGTGGGGCTGCAGCGGCTCACGCGCGAGATCTACGAGCGCGGCGGTATCGTGTCGTCGGTCTGTCACGGCTACTGCGGGCTGCTGAATACCAAGCTGTCGGACGGCTCGCTGCTGGTTGCCGGACGCCGGATCACCGGCTACTCGTGGGTCGAGGAAATCCTGGCAGGCGTCGCGAAGAAGGTGCCCTACAACGTCGAGGAGCAGATGCAGCAGCGTGGCGCGCGCTACGAGAAGGCGCTGCTGCCGTTCACGTCGTACGTCGTCGTCGACGGCCGGCTCGTGACCGGCCAGAATCCGCAATCGGCGAAGGCGACCGCGGAACAGGTCGTCGCGTTGCTGTGATGGGATGCGCCGGCGTGCTGCCGCTAAGAGCGGGGCGACCGGCGGCGCACGACCGGTTCGTCGCGATCGGCGGCGGCAGTCGTAGCCTCGCCGCCACTGTCCTCCGCCGCATGCCCCGGCGGGATGCGCGACAGCAATCGCTTCGCATGGGTTGCACAATCGACCGGCTCCGGTTTCGCGGCAATGTCGGCGATCAGCGACACGATCTGCGCCTTGCTTTGCGCGAGCCGCGCCTCCAGCGCCTCGATGTCCCGCACCTTGCCGCACAGCGCATCCAGCAACGAAGCGCAGGGCCACTGCGCGAGGTCGGCCGGCATCAGCGTGCGAATCTCGTCGAGACTGAAATCCGCCTTCTGCGCGGCCGTGATCAGGTCGAGCACCGTCACCGCTTCCTGCGGATAGGTGCGATAGCCGTTCGCTTCACGCTCGACGAGCGTCAACAGACCGATGCGTTCGTAAAAGCGGATGCGCGAAGAGGTCAGGCCGGTGCGTTCCGCCAGTTCCCCGATCTTCATGTTCCGATACTCCCCGGCCGGATCGCGTCCGGCCATCTGCCCCGTCGTGACTGTCTTTTGTCTCCCGATGTTGTTTCGCAATCCGATCTTTATCGGCTTCCTGTCGAATGGCGACCTGACGGCGCGCGCTCAAATCACTTCAAAACGCAGCCCCGCATGGCAAACCAGGCGCTCGATGTAGCGCGCGTCGAACATCGTCGCGGGCGTCCAGAAGCCGCCGCCGCGTCCGGTCTTGACGCCGTCGTCGACGCAATCCAGCGCGAGACTGATCGCGGCCTGGCCGAGCATCTTGCCGGTGGAACCGTAGCCGGGATCGCGATCGCCGGTGACTTTCACGCGCAAGGTCTTCCCGTCGTCGGTGCGGCCGAAGAAGCGCAGATCGTAGCGGCCGGCCAGCTGCGCCGCGGCGCTCGGCCCCTCGCCGGGTTTCGGTAGCAGGAAGCGCTCCATCAGGCTGCGCACCGGCTTGATGACGACACCCACCATGAACGCGCCGAGACCGGCCACCATCGTCACCGCGGTCAGCCGGCCCTTGAGGCCCGTGCCCGTCATCACCGCTTCGTCATACGTGAAGCGGCTGCCGTACGCGTTGCCGGCAAGCGCATTGGAGCGATGCACGACACGCTCGTTGATCGCGGCCATCACGAACGGCGCGACCCACGCGTCGAAGTCGCGATCGAATGCGGCGGATCGCACCGCATGCTGGCGCATCGTGAAGCCATGCCCCTGCGGGCACAGCGAGTACGGATCGAGCAGTTCCCGGCGCAAGGCCGGATCGGCCGCCGCTTCCCGGACGACGTTGATCACGCTCGCCACCGTGCCGCCCGACGCGCCGCCCTTCAGCGTTTTCACCCGCATCTTCACCTGCGCGGCCGGCACGCCCCACCGCTGCCGCGCCTGCTGCTGCAGGAAGAACACGCCCATGTCCGACGGCACCGAATCGAAGCCGCAGCAATGGACGATGCGCGCGCCGGACTGACGCGCAGCAGGCTCGTACCTGTCGATCATCCGCTTGATCCATTGCGTCTCGCCCGTGAGGTCGCAGTAGTCGGTGCCGGTTTCCGCACAGACCCTGACCAGCGGCTCCCCGTAAAGCGCATAGGGGCCGACGGTGGACACGACCACCCGCGTCTGCGCGCAGAGCGCGCGAAGCTGCGCTTCGTCGGCCGCGTCGGCGACGATGATCGGCACCGACTGCCCGGCCGCACCCAGCGTATCCCTGACCTGCCTGAGCTTCGCTTCGGAACGGCCGGCGATGGCCCAGCGCAGCGTCTCGCCGCTGCCTGACAGGTACTCGGCCAGGTAGCGGGCGAGGATCTGCCCGACGAAACTGGTGGCGCCGAATACGACGAGATCGTGGGTCGGACGGGTCATGGGCGATTCCTTCGGCGCGGGCGTGCCGCGAAGTGGCGTGGCGTCAGCGTGGCTTTCCGGGTTCATCGAGGGCCTTCAACGGGGTCGGCAGGTTCAGCACCAGCTGCGCGTCCTTCACCACGTCCAGACGCAGGATGGTGGATGCGCCCAGCCCGTCGAGCAACTGGCTCAGCGGGCCGCCGTGCCGCACGAGCTCGACGTTGCGCGGCAGCAGGCGCTGAGCGAACGATAGCGCATTCGTCTGCACGAATGTCTGGTGCCATTCGCCGTCGATGCGGTTGATCATCGTCGACGTGCCCATGTGCGACTGCGACGCGACGTTCGTCAGCTCGGGCATCGGCACGCTCAGGCTCAGGTCCGGCCGGCCGCCGGGGCCGGCAATGCGGGCGCTGGCGGTGGCGTCGAGTTTCACGTCGATATCGGCGAGCCACTTGGGCAGCTGATAGCCGTGCACGCCGCGCACCCGCGCGATTTCCGTGGTGACCGGCAGCGCGAGCACGTGCGCGAAGAAGCTCCGGCGCCGCATCGAATCGAGCAGCTCGAGCGCGTGCGATCCGGTCGAGCCGGGCCGCCGGATCACCACCGCGACCGACACTTCGTCATACGGATCGTTGTCGCACACCGAATACGAGAAGAAGGTCAGCGCGACCAGCCCGTACCCGGGAAGCGCGCGCAGCGGCTCGAGCGGCACCGGCAGCGTGGTCCGCAGGCGTTCGAGCGGCGCAAGGAACAGCAGCTGAATGCTGCTGGAACGGTAGTAGAAATTCGGCGCCCAGGTCGGGCCGACCCGCGACGCGACCTGACGCTTCGGAATCCGACGGAAAAAATCGATGTTCCCCGCCGCGGGATCGCGCGCCACCTCGTCGAGGTCAGGATTCATCCGGAACCGGTCGTAGTACCCGCCTTCGGGCACGTCGACCTTGTGTGGGCCGAATTCGACCTGTGTAAACCGCCTGTCCATGTTCGTCGCCTCTCGTCGATGATCGACCGTGGCAGGCAACACCCGATGCCCGCTGACTCACCGCCGTCAGCAAGCACTCTAAGATTTAAGTCAACTTTAAGGTCAAGGCCCCGAGTAGAGGGGCACGTCGGATTGCGTTTGAGCGACTGGCCGGCGCTCGCCGTGCCCGCGCCGGATCATTTGGCGGTCGTGCGACGGCCCTTGCCGGGTGTCGATACCTCGCCCGGATTGCGCAACCGGTCCATCACCCAGCGCGTACGCTCCGAGCAGGTCAGTTCGGCCGGCCGGTTCTTGATGCTGTCGATCGCGACGCGCAGTTGCGCCTTGTTCTCCTCGAGGCGCTTCTGCATCGCGTCGATCTCGGCGACTTTCCGTTCGAGCGCCTCCACCAGCCCGTCATGCTGCCAGTTGCCGGCTTTCAACGGCAGCAGATGGCGGATCTGCTCCAGCGAGAATCCGGCGCTCTGTGCGCCGGCGATGATCTCGAGCATCCACACCGCGTCGTCGCCGTATTCGCGATAACCATTCGTGCCGCGCTCCACGGCCGTGAGCAGCCCCTCAGCCTCGTAGAAACGGATCCGCGAGGCCGTCAGGCCACTGAGCTTCGCGAGCTCGCCGATTCTCATCCCTGCCTCTCCAGCGTGTTGACATTAAACCTAACTTTAAACCTAGAGTGAACGCATCGCCAAGGCAGGCGGGCAGCGGATGCCACCGCATGCGCCGCGCCGGCCTGGCGACCCTCGCGAACGGCAGGACCGTCACGGATCGATATCGCCCACCGAACAGGAGCAGACATGGGATACGTCACAACGCAGGATGGCGTCGACATCTTCTACAAGGACTGGGGGCCGCGCGACGCGCAGGTCATCTTCTTTCATCATGGCTGGCCGCTCAGCGCCGACGACTGGGATGCGCAAATGCTCTTCTTCCTGGCACAGGGCTATCGCGTGATCGCGCACGACCGTCGCGGCCATGGGCGCTCCAGCCAGGTGTGGGACGGTCATGACATGGATCACTACGCGGACGACGTCGCCGCGGTCGTGAATCACCTCGGCGTGCAAGGCGCCGTTCATGTCGGCCATTCGACCGGCGGCGGCGAGGTGATCCACTACGTCGCCCGTCACGGCGAAGACCGCGTCGCCAAGGCCGTGCTGATCAGCGCCGTTCCGCCGCTGATGGTCAAGACGGACAGCAATCCGGGCGGCCTACCGAAGGACGTGTTCGACAACCTCCAGGCGCAACTCGCGGCGAACCGTGCGCAGTTCTACTACGACGTGCCCGCCGGCCCGTTCTACGGCTATAACCGCGACGGCGCGAAGCCGTCGCAAGGCGTCATCTGGAACTGGTGGCGGCAGGGCATGATGGGCAGCGCGAAGGCGCACTACGACGGCATCGTCGCGTTCTCGCAGACCGACTTCACCGAAGACCTGAAAAGCACCACGATCCCCGTTCTCGTGATGCATGGCGACGACGACCAGATCGTCCCATATGCGGATTCCGGGCTCCTGTCGGCGAAGCTGGCGAGGAACAGCACGCTGAAGACGTATGCGGGCTTCCCGCATGGCATGCCCACGTCCAACGCCGAAACGATCAACGCCGATCTGCTCGCGTTCATCCGCGGCTGAAAATCGACGAGGCCACTGCGGCCTTCAGTTGCCCTTGCGGCTGAAGGCCGTCTCCTGCCCGCTCTCGAACGCAGCTAGTCGAGCCCGCGAAGAAAATCGGGAACCGCTTCTCCGATCGAGGCAAGATAGCCGGCCATCGCGCCGGCGACCTTGCGCACGGCGGGGCGTGCCGTCATCCGCTCACGCCACGCGAGCAGGCGGGGCGTCTCGTCCGTCATCGGTGCGCCCTTGCGCGCGCCGAACAACTGCGCCATGTAGAACGCGATGTCGGCATAGGAATACGTTCCGGCCAGAAACGCGCGATCCGCCAGCACGTGCTCCATACGCCGATAGTATTGCGCCGCCGCGGCGCGTGCAGCCTGTGCCGCCGGATCGTCCGGTGTCTCCTCCAGCCCCATCAGCCTGACGACATGCGGAAAATAGATTTCGTCGCTGCAGTGCTCGAGCTGACGCGCGATCGCGCGCGCCGCCGGATGCGCCGGCCATAGGGCGGGATCGGGCTTCAGGTCTTCAAGATATTCGAAGATTTGCGTGGAATCGAAGAGCTCCAGATCGCCGTCGATCAGCACCGGCACCTGCCGCTTCGGGTTGATCCGCAACACGTCCGGATGCTTGGGATCGTAGCCGCGACGCTGGCTGAACGGCACCATCACCAGTTCGAAGTCGATGCCCTTCTCGTGCACGGCCATCTCGACCTTCGCACCAAACATGCTTAGCGGCCCGGAAATGATCTTCATTGTTTGATCCCTCGTGATGTCATGCTGCGTCGCCCGCGTCGATGAAACGAATCGGGAATGCGGGACAGCATAAGCCCGATAACATGACACCTCATGTCAGGTATTTGAGGTAACGTGTCGCTCATGAAAGCGAGCCGCCTGTTGTCGATCATGATGATGCTGCAAGCGCGCGGCCGGATGACCGCACCGGCGCTCGCCGCAGCATTGGAAGTATCCGAGCGCACGATCCTGCGCGACATCGACCAGCTCTCCACGGCCGGCGTGCCGATCTGGGGCGATCGCGGCCGCAACGGCGGCTTTCAGTTGAGCGACGGCTGGCGTACCGATCTCACCGGGCTCACCGAGCATGAAGCGCACGCGCTGATTCTGGCGGGCTTGCCCGGGCCGGCGCGAGAATTGGGCCTCGACGGCATGGCGACTTCCGCGCGGCTGAAGATGATCGCAAGCCTGCCGCCCGGCCCGCGCGAGCATGCCGATCGCGTCGCCAGCCGGCTGCACGTCGACACCGTCGACTGGTATCGCGCGCAGGAAACGCCGGCCTTCCTGCGTGACGTGGCCGATGCGGTGTGGGGTTCGTATCGTATCGACGTGAAATACCAGAGCTGGCGCGGCGTGTCCCGCCGCGCACTCGAACCGCTCGGCCTGGTGCTCAAGGGTGGCGCGTGGTACCTGGTTGCCAAGGTGGTCGGCAAGCCCGGCGCACTCACGTTCCGTCTCGCGAATATCCTCGAACTCGATGCATCGCGCCGCCGCTTCAAGCGGCCCGCGCGATTCGACCTCGCGACGCACTGGCGCGACGCGATGAGCCGGTACGAAGCCGACCTCAATCGGCTGACCGCCCATATCGCCGTATCGCCGCGCGGTGAAACCTGGCTGGCCAACGCGCGGATCAAGGCCGAGCCGGTCGCGCCGGAACAAGGCAGCACGGAGGTGCCGCCGGGATGGAAGGCGTTCCTGATGCCGATCGAATCGATCGAGCACGGCGCGCGGAAATTGCTGGGGCTCGGCGCGCACGTGAAGATCCTCGGGCCGCAGGCGCTCAAGGATCAGTTCATCAACGAGTTGGCGCAGGTGCAGGCGCTTTATCAGGTCGGTGACGATTGAAGCATCGCGTTGCGCGCCGACGTGGTCGCCGCGATTCGAAACAATGGAGCCGTTGAGTCTTCGTCAAGTTTGACGTCGGGCTTTTCAAGGTGGTACTGCCGGCCACGCCGGTCGATCATCGCGCTTCCCCTCAACCCCGACCTGTTCCGCCACCGGCCCTCGATGGACGATTGACAGCCGCCGGCAGAGCGCCGACAGTTCCGGCATCGCCGCTCGATCGTGCGGGCCGGCATACCGGGGATCGGCCACCGCGAGCGCAAGCGCACGTGCCGCGCCTGTCGCAAGCAAGGCGCCCATGGACTGCTAGCCAACCATACCGAGAGAACAGCATGCCGCTTCAGTCGAACTACCCCAACACGCTCCACTACGTTCGGCAGAATGCGCGCCGGCTGACCTATGACATCGGCTACTACCTGAGCCCGCACAGCGACGGAGCGATCACCGTCGGCTACGAGATCGTGCAGGCGGCGCACCACGGCCGCATCGGCTGCGCGGCGACCACGCTCGATTTCCGGGGCTCGCTCGAAGAAGCGGAACGGTATCTGGTCAAGCAGCTCGAAGCGATGGTCGAGGACTTGCCCGAGTCGTGGGAATCGGATCAATACAGAAACCGCAAGGAGACGGACGAGAGCGCGGTCGAGCATGCGTGGCTGATACGCAGCGTCTATGGCTACTGGCCGAAATTTCATGACGCCGGGGTACTGGCCATCGCACTGCGCCGGGTCAACGTGAACGGGGGATGGCAAACGGATATGGAACTCACGATCCGTCATGCCGGGCAAGACAATCCGGCATGGAAGGGGCCGCAAACGCCTTGTCGGATTACGTTCCTGTTCGAGGACGTAGAGGGAACCGAGTTCGCGACGGAAAATGTCGCGCTCCCGTCGTGGATTTACGATCTGCGGTTTTCTCATTGCGACGATGGCCGCATCCAGATCGACCTGTATCCGTCGACCGGCTTCGGGATCCTGCTCTACTGTCGTGCCGCGACCGTCATCCGCATCGAGCCCTGCGCTGCAGACGACGTCGGCACCTGAAAGCCACATCGGCACAGTCAGATTTCGTCGGAGAACTCGTCGAGAAAGCGCTGCAATCGATCGCGGCGAACGATCGCCATACGCGTACCGGTGACGGTCTGAAAACCGGTTGAAAGCCTCAGCAGTTTCGTGCGGAAGTGATCGATCGCGAATCGCGTGTCGTCGAGCGCCCGTGCCGATGCGTGCGGATCCGCCGGGTCGTACAACGCGCTGCCCATCCGGCCCGCGACATAAAAGCACCGCGCGACGCCCACCATGCCGATCGCATCGAGCCGGTCGGCGTCCTGCAGCACCTTGGCTTCGATCGTCTTCGGCGCGACACCGGCCGAAAAACTGTGCGCCTCGACCGCGTGTGCAACCGCGTCGATCTTCGCATCCGGCCAGTCCAGCGACTTCAGCACCTGCCGGGCCTTTTCCGCCGACAGCCGCGATGCCTGCGCGCGAAGTGGCGAATCCTTCTCCACCGCCACGCAGTCGTGCAGCAGCGTCGCCGCCAACAGCACCTCCGCGTCGCCACCCTCCTGCGCGTGGATCGCGGCCGCGTTCTTCCACACGCGTTGCAGATGCGACGTGTCGTGCGAGCCGTCGCCATTGGCATCCCGCCAGTGCGCCAGCAAGGTGTTGGCCAGATCCTGAAAGGGTGCGAACGCAGGGAAAGTCATCGGGGAAAGCGGTCGAGATCGGGACGCCGATTATCGCCGCAAGCGCCGCGCGGCATACGATCCGCAATCCGATCCGCCCTTGATTCCGGTATATCAAGCGAACTACAACCTCCAGCAGAACCCGGTTGGCTTATAGTGCGGGTTGCCAATTCGACGAGGAGTGCTGCAATGACACTGCTGGCCAATGGTCCGTTTGAAGTGAAGCTGAATCCGGAATCCCTGAGTGCCGTCGCGGAACAGACCGGGCTCGGCCGCATGTCGCTGGACAAGCAGTATCACGGCGACCTGGAAGCCGTCAGCCAGGGAGAGATGCTAGCGTTTCGAAGCAGCATCCCGGGCTCCGCCGGCTATGTGGCAATGGAAACCGTGCAAGGCGCGCTGGGCGGCCGCCACGGCAGTTTCGTCCTGCAGCACAGCTCCACCATGGCTCGCGGGCAGCCGCAGCAGTCGATCACCGTCGTGCCCGATTCCGGCACGGGAGAATTGCTGGGGCTCGCCGGCTCGATGATCATCACCATCGACAACGGCCTGCATTCGTACCGCTTCGACTACACGTTGCCGGAATCGCCTCGGTAAGCCGGCTCATGCAGCCGATACGGCTGCTTCGTGTGGTCGCCGCGCCGGGGCAATGACGCCCTCCATGCAGCATTCATCTGCCCGATACCCGGCAATTGCGCTTCGACGAACGCATTGCCGGTTTCGCACGTGAACACGCGGATGCGTTCGACCGCGATGACGCACTCATCCGTCACCGAGCCATGACACCACGATCGCCACGCGTTCAATTCCACGCATGGCGCGCCGGTCGCACGCCGTTCAGGTAGTAGTTGCCGACGAGGTGATATTTCCAGCGCACCGGATCGTGCAGCGTATGCGTGCGTGCATTGCGCCAGTGCCGGTCGAGGTTGTGCTCGGCCAGCGTCGACTGCGTCCCCGCCAGCTCGAACAGCTTCTCGCCCGCCAGCAGCGCGATTTCCGTCGTCAGCACCTTCGCCTCGCCCACCGCCACCGATGCGCGTGCGACGTCGTCCTCGGTCACGTCGCCGCGCGCCGCGATCTCGTCGAGCGTACGCGCCGCGCGCTCGAGCAGCGCCTCCGCCGCATGCAGCTGGATGTGCAGATGGCCGACCTCGCGAATCGTCAACGGATCGTCGGCCGCCCGCTCGACGCCGCTGTCGACCCACGGCCGCGTGCGCGAGCGCACGAACGCCAGCGTATCGTCGAGCGCGGCCTTCGCGATGCCCGCGTCGATCGCGGCCTGGATGATCTGCGACAGCGGGCCGTTCAGCGTCGGCAGGTCGGACACGCGCTGCGCCGGTAGCACGTGCGACGCCGGCACGCGCACGTTGTCGAGCACGACGGTGCCGCTCGCGGTGGTCCGTTGCCCGAACCCCGACCAGTCGTCGATCACGGTCAGCCCCGACGCGGGCTGGCGAATGTACGCGAGCCACGCTTGCCCCGTGTCGTCGAGGCCGAGCACCGGCACGTAATGCGCGAACAGCGCGCCGGTCGAATAGAACTTGGTGCCGTCGACGACGTAATCGTCGCCGTCCCGCCGCACGCGTGTCTTCAGGTCGAGCACGTGCTTCGTGCCTTTCTCCGAAAAGCCGTTGCCGAACCGCTTGCCGCTCAGCACTTCCGAGAACAAGTGGCGCTTCTGCGCGTCGGTGCCGGTCAGCGCGATCACGTCGACCAGCCCGAAATGATTCTGCGGCAACTGCCCGAGCGACGGATCGGCCGCCGCGACGATCTTCACCACCTCGGTCAGCGTCACGTGCGACACGCCCGCGCCGCCGTAAGCCTTCGGCACGGTGATGGCCCACAGCCCCGACTGCGAGAACCATTCGATCTCGTCACGGGGCAGCCGGCGCTCCCGGTCACGCTCGGCCGCGCCTTCCGCGAGCCGCTGCGCAAGCGCGTGCGCGGCCGCGATGGCCTGCGCGTCGTCGGCGATCACGCGGGCCGCTTGCGGTTGTGTATCGGCCGGCCGTTCCTGGATCGTGGCGCTCGTCTCTGACATCGGGTTCTCCTGCGGATTGACGGAAACATTCAATCTAGCAGCGCCGCGCACGCCGGCAAACCGAGCGATTCGCACAACGATATTCCTTCGCATGACAAACGATGCAATGCGCGGCCCGCAATGCACCACGCGTCAGCGACGATATCGACGCCCCCGCATCGATGCCACGCCGCCTCGCCCGCGTAATGCCCGGTGACGATAACGATGTACGAATCCGTTATTGGATCGTCAGCAGCGTGCTTCCTATACTGGCCTGCCGGCATCGACGGCCCCGCCTTTCAAGGATCACCGCATGACTTCGTCTCCCGCAGCAACCGAACTTTCCACCGGCACTGACTATGACGCGCTTGCCAGCCGCTTCAGGCCGATCTTCGAACGCATCGCGGCCGGCACCGCGGAACGCGAACGGCGCCGCGAGCTGCCGCACGAGGCGATCGGCTGGCTGAAGGCCGCAGGCTTCGGCGCCGTGCGGCTGCCGGTGCGCGATGGCGGCGCCGGCGCGTCGCTGCCGCAGCTGTTCCGGCTGCTGACCGAGCTCGCGACCGCCGATTCCAATCTGCCGCAGGCATTGCGCGGGCACTTCGCGTTCGTCGAGGACTGGCTGAACGCGCCGCCCGGCGCCGATCGCCAGACCTGGTTCGACCGCTTCGCGAGCGGCCAGCTCGTCGGCAATGCATGGACGGAAACCGGCGACGTGGCGCTCGGCCAGACCATCACGAAGGTGTCGGAAAAGAATGGCCGGCTCATGCTGAACGGCCGGAAGTTCTACAGCACCGGCAGCCTGTTCGCCGACTGGATCGACGTGTTCGCGCAACGCGCGGACGACGGCCGTGACGTGATCGTCGCCGTCTCGACCGCGCAGCCCGGCGTAATTCGCGAAGACGACTGGGACGGCTTCGGCCAGACGACGACCGGCAGCGGCACCACGCGCTTCGAGGACGCGGCGGTGGACGCGCGGGACGTGATCGACTTCGCGCGACGCTTCAAGTACCAGACGGCGTTCTACCAGCTCTTCCACGTCGCGACGCTGGCCGGCATCGGCCACGCGATCGTGCGCGACGCGGGCGACCTGGTGCGCCGCCGCACCCGCGTGTACAGCCACGGCAACGCCCCGCGCGCGGCCGATGACGCGCAGCTGCAGCAGGTGATCGGCGAGATCGCGTCGTGGGCCTATGCGGCCGACGCGCTCGCGCTGCGCGCCGCGCAGCCGCTTCAACGGGCCTACGAGGCGCACTTCGGCGGCGACGAGGCGGCCGAGCACGATGCGAACGTCGCGGCCGAGATCGAATCCGCGCAAAGTCAGCTCGTCGTGTCGGACCTCGTGCTGCGCGCGGCGACGCGCCTGTTCGACGCGCTCGGCGCGTCGGCGACCCGCAGCACGACGGCGCTCGATCGTCACTGGCGCAACGCGCGCACCGTGTCGTCGCACAATCCGCTCGTCTACAAGGCGCGGATCGTCGGCGACTGGGTCATCAACGGGCGCACGCCGCCGTTCGTCTGGCAGATCGGCAACGGCCCGGGTGCGAGTTCAAACACGAGCACGCACGCAGAAACAGGAGCCGCCCAATGAGCAAGACCATCCGCTTCAATGCGTTCGAGATGAACTGCGTCGGCCATCAGTCGCCCGGGCTGTGGGCCCATCCGCGCGACCGGTCGTGGCAATACAAGGATCTCGACTACTGGACCGACCTCGCCCGTGTGCTCGAACGCGGGATTTTCGATGCGATCTTCATCGCGGACGTGATCGGCTACTACGACGTCTACAAGGGCAGCAATTACCACGCGCTGCACCAGGCCGCGCAGATCCCCGTCAACGATCCGCTGCAGCTCGCCGCGCCGATCGCGATGGCGACCGAGCATCTCGGCATCGGCATCACCGCATCGACGACGTTCGAGCACCCGTACACGTTCGCACGCCGGCTGTCGACGGCGGACCATCACACGAAGGGCCGGCTCGCGTGGAACATCGTCACGTCCTACCTCGAAAGCGGCGCGAAGAACGTCGGCGATCACGGCCTGCGCACGCACGACGACCGCTATGCGGTCGCGGCCGAATACGTCGAGGTGCTGTACAAGCTGTTCGAGGGCAGCTGGGAAGACGGCGCGGTCGTGCGCGATCGCGACGGCCGCGTGTTCACGCATCCGGAGAAGGTGCACGAGATCGGCCACAAGGGCCGTTTCTTCGACGTGCCCGGCTACCACCTGTGCGAGCCGTCGCCGCAGCGCACGCCGGTGCTGTTCCAGGCCGGCGCGTCCGGCCCCGGCAAGGTGTTCGCCGCGCAGCATGCGGAATGCGTGTTCGTCGCCGCGCCGACCCGCCCGCAGCTCGCGCGCTACGTGGCCGACGTGCGCGCGCAGGCCACGGCCGCTGGGCGCGACGCGAGCAAGGTCCTGATCTACAACCTCGTCACCGTGATCGTCGACGAAACCGACGAGAAGGCGCAGGCCAAGTTCGACGAGTACCGCAAGTACGTGTCGTATGACGGCTCGCTGGTGTTCATGTCCGGCTGGACCGGCATCGACTTCGGCCAGTACGCACCGAACGATCCCGTCCGGCGCGTCGAAACGAATGCGATCGTGTCGGCGGTCGAGCACCTCGCGGGCGGTGACACCGCGTGGACGATCGAGGAACTGGCGGCCTGGGGCGGCATCGGCGGCCTGGGCCCGGTGTTCGTCGGCTCGGCCGAGACCGTCGCGGACATCCTGCAGGAATGGGTCGCCGCCACCGACGTGGACGGCTTCAACCTCGCGTATGCGGTGGCGCACGAAACCTTCGAGGACGTCGTGCGTTTTCTCGTGCCCGAGTTGCAGCGGCGTGGCGTGTATCCGACCGGCTATGCGCCGGGCACGCTGCGCGAGAAACTGTTCGGCGGGTCGGCGCGGTTGCCGGACGAGCATCCGGCCGCGCAGTATCGCGACATCGAGCAGGTCAAGCGCGATGCCGAGCGGGTAGCCGCCTGAGCGTGACGACCATTCGGCGGCTGGTCGGCCTGCTGTGTGCGGGCCGGCCGGCTTCACGATGAGCAACAACCGGTGCGTCGGGCCACCACGCGCCCGGCACGCCGCCACCTGATCACCCCTCTCCCCTCATTCGACACCCGATGCGGGCTGTGCTTCCGCGCTCGTCCATCGAGCGGGCGAAACGTGCGGCTGCGGCAACCCACGACGACGCGCGCACCCACCGTGCGCGCGTTTCCCTGACGATGAGCGACCTCGATCGCGTTCAAACAGCGCCGTCGTCATCGATATCACGCGCCGTCGGCTCATAACGCACGATCAACAGGAACACGATCGGCGTGGCGGCGCTGATCGCGACGACCCAGAACATGTCCGTGCCGAGCCGCGCCTGCAGGATCGGCAGCACGAACAGCGCGAGCGCCTGGCCGATGCCGCACAGCGAACGCCCGAAGCCGACGCCGGTGCCGCGGATCGCCGCCGGATACGACAGCGTCGGATAGATCATCATCTGCGCACCGGGCCCGAACCCTTCCGCGAACAGCCAGGTGCCGAGCATCAACAGCACGAAGCCGATCGCGAGTGCGCCATGCGGATGCCCTGCCAGCGCGAGCGCCACGAGCGCGACGAACTGCAGCGCGAAGCCCGCGATCGCGACATGGCGCGACGCATGGCGATGGGCAAGGCGCATGCCCAGCAAGCCGCCGGTGAACGCAAACAGCACGTTCAGCGCCAGCGACGCCGCGATCGTTTCGAACACGCCCGCGCCGAGAAACTGCGACAGGATCGACGGCAGGAAGAACGCGATCGCCGTGTATTCGAACGGGATGCACAGGTTCATCACGCTGGCGACGATCGTGCGCCCCAGGTACGGGCGCTGGAACAGCACACGAATGCGCACGGGCGGCTGGCTCGGCGCGCGTCGGGCGTCCTCTGCTTCGTGCGCATGAATCCCGTACGACTCGCGCAGGATCCGCGCGGCATTGGCCAGGTCACCCTGGTTCGCGGCCCACAGCGGCGACTCGTTCATGAACCGGTTCCTGAACAGGATGATGACGAGCGCCGGCACCGCACCGAAGATCAGCGATGCACGCCACAGCCATCCCGCATGCTCGGCGGGCAGCAGGAAATACAGCCCGAAGATCAGCAGGAAGCAGGCCGACGACGCCACGTACCACATCGGGCACCACGCCGCGAGCCGCGACGCCTTGTTGCCGCGGCCGTTGAACTTCGAGAATTCCGCGAGAAACGCCATCGCGACGGGCAGGTCGATGCCGACCCCGAGCCCCATCACGAAGCGCGCGCCGATCAGCACCCAGACGTTCGGCGCGAGCCCGGCCGCGATTGCCGCGACCACGAAAAACAGCATGTCGGCCATGAACACCTGATAGCGGCCGATCTTGTCGGTCAGCCATCCGCCGATCAGGCTGCCGAAGATCGTGCCGATCATGATCGCCGACCCGACCAGCCCGGTCAGCGCCGGTGTCAGGCCGAACTCGCGCGCCACGTCGTCGATTCCGTAGGACAGCGTCGTCAGGTCGTACGCGTCGAGAAAGACGCCGCCGAGCGCCAGCAGCACGATCATCCGGGCATGGCTGACCGAGCTGCCCACCGTGTTGATCAGGCGCGCGACGTCGCTTGCCGAGCGAATGGGTGAGGAAACCGGGGTGACGGCGTTCAGATCGATCGAACTCATCGTATTCCTTAGTTTTACGCCGAATGACCGGCGATGTCCGCATGGAGCCGGAAGTCGGGCATATTCATTCGCGATCGACAGAGACCATGCACGGCCAGACGCCGCTCGACACGCGACGCCATCACGTTCCGGCAGCACGCATTCTGTTCTCCCGGTTCCGTTATCCCAAGCGATATAAATCGATAAATTAATCGGCCCGCGTCATAAAGTTGCTCGTCATCCACGCTTAGCAGCAGCGTGCATGTTCAATCGCGAATTGCTTCGTTCACGGCGCGCCGATGCTTCGTTACATTGACCGGTCACCCTGCCTGTTCGCGGCGCCTTGCCGCCCTTCCGGAGAATCCCCGATGAAGCTGTCCTGGTCCCGCGCGTGGCAATCCGCGGCCCTCGTCGTTGCCGCGTTCGCCAGCCTCGTTTCGGTGCATGCACGCGCCGCGACGCCCGCGGAGATCCGCGTCGACTACGCGTACTACTCACCGGAGAGCCTGGTGATCCGCCACTTCGGCTGGCTCGAAGACGAATTCAAGGCCGACCGCACGTCGATTCGCTGGGTGCTGAGCCTGGGCAGCAATCGTGCGCTCGAATACCTGAACAGCGGTGCGGTCGATTTCGGTTCTGCAGCAGGCCTCGCGTCGGTGCTCGCGCGCGCGAACGGCAACCCGATCCATACGGTCTACGTGTTCTCGCGCCCCGAGTGGACCGCGCTGGTGGTCCGCAAGGATTCGCCGATCCGCTCGCTCGCCGACCTGAAGGGCAAGAAAATCGCCGCGACGCGCGGCACCGATCCGTTCCTGTTCACGCTACGCGCGCTGCACACGGTCGGCCTGACCCGCGACGACGTCGAAATCGTCAACCTGCAGCATCCGGACGGGCGCACCGCGCTCGCGAACGGCCAGGTCGATGCTTGGGCCGGCCTCGATCCACACATGGCCGCGGCGCAGCTCGACGACGGCGCGCGCCTGCTCTATCGCAATGTCGCGTTCAACACCTATGGCTTCCTGAACGTCCGCGACGCGTTCGCCAGCCAGTACCCGCAGGCGGTCACGCGCGTACTGAAGGTCTACGATCGCGCGCGCCAGTGGATCGTCGCGCATCCGGCCGACACCGCGCAGATCGTCGCCGACGAATCGAAGGTGTCGCTGCCGGTGGCGAAACTGCAGCTGCAGCGCAACGACTTCAGCGATCCCGTTCCCGGCGACACCCAGCGCGCGGCGCTGAAGGCCGCCGCCCCCGTATTGACGGCCGAACAGCTGACCAAGCCCGGCGTCGATCCCGCGAAGATCGTCGATACGCTGATCGATCCGTCGTTCGCACGGCCGGTCGTCGACGCATCGCGCTGAGGCTGCCGCCCATGACCGACACCGCCGCCCGCGACGACACGCTCGCGCCCCGCCGCCCCGCTTCGCCAGCCGCCGGCCGGCGCGATCCGCTTCGCCGGTGGCGAATCGCGGGCCTCGCGCTACCGTTCGCGGCGCTCGCGTTGCTGGAGGTCGTCGTGCGGCAGGGCTGGCTGCCGAATCATCTCGTCCCGGCGCCGAGCGAGATTCTCGACACGCTCGCCCGCCTCGGCGTCACGCGCGTGGCGCGCCACGTCGGCGCGAGTACGCTGCGGGTCGCGGCGGGGTTTGCGGCGGGCGCCGGACTCGCCCTCGTCGTTGGCGCGGCGATGGGCCTGAGCCGCCGGATCGACGCGCTGTTCGAACCGACGTTCCAGGCGCTGCGCGCGATTCCGTCGCTCGCATGGGTGCCGGTGTTGCTGCTGTGGCTCGGCATCGACGAAGCACCGAAGATCACGCTGATCGCCATCGGCGCCTTCTTCCCGGTCCACCTCGCGGTGGTCGCCGGCATACGCGACGTCGACCGCAAGCTCGTCGAACTCGGCGCGGTGTACCGGCTCGGCCCGTTCGCGCTGTTCCGCCGCATCCTGCTGCCGGCCGCGCTGCCGCAGATCGTCACCGGCTTGCGCACCGGCCTCAGCCTCGCGTGGATGTTCATGGTCGCCGCGGAACTGATCGCGGCCACGCGCGGGCTCGGCTTCCTGTTGAGCGACGGCCGCGAAACCGGGCGCCCCGATCTCGTGTTCGGGGCGATCCTGCTGCTGGCGTTGCTCGGCAAGCTGACCGACGGCGCGATGGCGCGCATCGAGTCGCGCTGGCTCGGCTGGCGCGATGCATTCGACCCCACGCCCCGTAAGAGGTCGCAATGAGCACACGTTCTTCCGCACACACGGCGGCGCGCACCGCGACACCGCTGCTCGACGTGCGCATCACCCGCAAGCTTTACGGCGATCGCACGATCCTCGCCGATGTCCCGCTGCAGGTCGCGCGCGGCGAGATCGTCTGCGTGGTCGGCCCGAGCGGTTGCGGCAAGAGCACGCTGCTGCGGATCGTCGCCGGCCTCGACACCGATTACCGCGGCAGCGTGAAGCTGGGCGGCGTCGCGCTCGACGGCCCGTCACCGCGCGCCGGCGTGATCTTCCAGGAGCCGCGGCTGCTGCCGTGGCTATCGATCGCGGACAACGTCGGCTTTGCGGCCGGCCCGCGCGGCGGGCGCGAGCCGGCCGTCGCACGGCTGCTCGACGAAGTCGGCCTGGCCGGGGTCGCGCGGCAACTGCCGGCCACGTTGTCGGGGGGAATGGCGCAGCGTGCGGCGATCGCGCGCGGGCTGTTCGGCGAGCCCGACCTGCTGCTGCTCGACGAACCGTTCAGCGCGGTCGATGCGATCACCCGGATGCGGTTGCAGACGCTGCTGCTCGATGTCGTCGCGCGGCACCGGACGGCCGCGATCGTCGTCACGCACGATCTGGACGAAGCGCTGTATCTCGGTGATCGCGTGCTGATGCTCGCGCCCAACCCGGGCCGCATCGACGACGAGATCCACGTCGGGGTCGCCCGGCCGCGCGATCGACGCGACCCGACGCTGGCCGTGCTGCGCGCGCGGCTGCTGGACGCATTCCAGCAGCTCCAGGATCGTGCCGACGAGACGACGCGCCGAACGCGCGACCTTCAGGCCTCCGAAGCCTGACTTCGCGCCGGCCGATTCACGACCGGCGTCGCCCGGCCCCGATTCGGCACGCGTTCAGCGCCGGGGCGACGCATCCGTCATCGAATACCGATGCTGCAGGAATCGCAGCCGTATCGGAGCGCCGCCACGGTGCGCGAGGTGTCGCGCGCCTGCTCACCGCTCAGCGAGGTGACATGCTGCAACCCACCGGGCGCACTTCAACCGTGCGTATGCCGCAACTCGCCGTCGATCGTTTGCGGCAGTCGCAGCAGGTTGAAGATCGGGCAGATGGCCTCGACCGCCTGATGCAATGCCCGAATCGTCTCCGGCGGTTCGGGCGACACGATATCGAGCGTGTAACGGAGGTTGTGCGGAAACACCGGCACATGCTCGAACCCCGGTTGCTGCGCGAGCGGATGCTGGTCGCCGGTCACCTCGACCTCGATCGAGTCGATCTTCAGGCCACGCTCCGCGGCCTGGATCAGCGTGATGTGCGTCAGGCAACTGCCCAGCACGCCGAGCTGCAGCTCCGGCGACGCCGGCCCGAGGTTGTAGCCCGCGAAATCGGGCGGGCTGTCGCTGATCACCTGGAAGTCGCGAATGCGGATCTCCCGCACGCCGCTGCGGCCCAGCGCGCGCACGGTCGCTTTCAGCGGGGTCGCCTTGAGTTCGGGATTGTTGCGGGCGGCTTCTTTTTTCGCGAGCCACGCGTCGCGCTTTTGTTCGAGATAGTCGTTCAGTGTCGTCATGTCGGGCCGATACGGTCGCAATGACCGGCCGCGCATACGGCGGCCAATCGAGAGGGAGCTTCATGCTATTCCCTTCCCCGATTGCCACGAAACGATCAATCCAGCAAAGCAATTCGCAGGAAGTGATGTCGCATTGCGGCACACGCGCTCGGCAATTTTCGGCTGTCGTTCATCCCCTCGAGTTATCCACAATTTCCGTGCATAACCCTGTGGAGAACGTTGGAGAAATTGTCCGTCCGCCTTGACCGGCAAGGATCGCGGCGACGCCGTGCTGCCTCGCGGCCCCTGAACGCAGACCGCGTCGCATCGCGTTCGGCGATCGGCCGATCGTCGTGCTTCATCGCGCCGGTGCAGGGATCGCGTCGACATCGGCAGTCAGGAAGTCCGCACCGGAAATGTGCCGTTTCGACTCCGATGCACCGCGTCGGACACCCGTCCTGCCCGACGATCCAGCACCGCCACCCGCAGCGGTGCATCAGGCGAGCGCCTCGTCACGCAGACGGAACTGCGCAACCGCCGCACTCAGCCGCGCGCCCTGTTCGTCGAGCGACAGCGCGGCGGCCGCGGCCTCCTCGACCAGCGCGGCATTGCGCTGCATCGTCTGCTCCATCTGGATGACCGCGGCGTTCACCTGCTCGATGCCCGACGCCTGCTCCTCGAACGCCTGGCCGGTTTCGCTCATGATCGTATTGACGCGCTCGACCGCCGCGACCAGCTCGGCCATCGCCGAACCGGCCAGTGCGACGAGGCCGCTGCCGTCCTCGACACGCTGCGCGGAATGGCCGATCAGTTCGCGGATCTCCTTCGCCGCCGACGCGCAGCGCTGCGCGAGCCCGCGCACTTCCGTCGCGACGACCGCGAAGCCGCGCCCCTGCTCGCCGGCGCGCGCGGCTTCGACGGCAGCATTCAACGCGAGGATGTTGGTCTGGAATGCGATGCTTTCGATCACGCCGACGATCCCGGAGATCCGCGTGGAACTGAGCGAAATCGCCGACATCGTCTCGACCACGCGCTGCATCGCCTCGCCGCCGCGCGACGCGATGCCGGCCGCGCCTTCGACATAGGTGCGCGCATCGCGCGCGTTGTCCGCGTTCTGGCGCACGGCCGCCGTCAGCTGCTCGACGCTCGCCGCCGCCTGTTGCAGCGAGACGGCCTGCTGCTCGGTGCGCGCCGACAGGTCGACGTTGCCGCTCGCGATCGTGCGGACGTCGCCGACGATCGTCTCCGTGCTCGTGCGCACCTGGTTCACGGTGTCGACGAGGCCGTCCTGCATCCGCTTCAGCGCATGCAGCAGATAGGCCATCTCGTTCTCGCCGGGCACGACGACCGTTCCGGTCAGGTCGCCTGTCGAGATCTTCTCGAACTGGTCGACCGCGAGCTTGATCGGCTCGATGATCGCCTTCGCGAGCACGCGCTGCGCAAGGAAGCCGACGACGAGTGCGAAGGCCGCGACCGCCGCCATCCCCCACACGATCCGGTGGAACTGCACGCCGGCCGCGTCATAACGCGCCTTTTCGCGCGCGACCTGGAACGCCTCGAGCGCATCGATCGCCTCCTGGTAGGCGGCGAACAGCTCGGGCGGTGCGGTACGTTGCGTGTCGAGGAAGCCGAAACCGTCGTCGCCGTCGAGTTGCGAGAGCGCCTTCAGGAACACGCGGTCGAGCAACGCCCGACGGCGATTCTGCAGCGTGTCGAACAGCGCCTGCTCGTCGGCGTTGCGCGCGTGCAGCCCCGCATAGGCATCCAGTTCGTCGTTGCTCTGCTTGAGGAGCGTGCGGAGTTTCGCGATCTCTTCCTTGCCCGAGCGGCCGGCGCTGATGATCTGCGCGACGTCGCTCATGCGCTCGCGCAGCACGAGCATCCGCTCGGAGCTGGTCTTCAGGTGCAGCAGCGACGCGGTGTCGTCGCGGTACATCGCCTCGAGCGAACCGTTGCCCATATAGAGGGCCGCGATGCTCGCGCCGACCACCAGCACGAGCAGCACGGTATAGCCGGCGATGGTCGCGACGAGGCCACCACGGATAGTGAGTTGTTTTCGCATGACGTTCCCTTGCGCCGGCCGGGCGCGGCCAGCGGCGGATGTGGATTCCGGATCACGAAAGACGCGCGCCGTATCGCAACACGGGGCGCATGGGCTGCGAACGGGTTAACGGCGGCGGGAACGGGGAGGTTTTACCGATACGCGACGTGAATCTTGACGATTGCGACAGGGGCAGGGGCGAAGCGGTACGTGACGAGGGCGCGAAGCCGTGCCCACGATCATCTGGGAGTGAAGAAAGGCATCCTGATCACTTCGACGCACTCCGACGGGTATCTAGCCGCCGTTCGTCAGCCTCGAACGAATCTCGTCCACCGACAGGTCGCGCTGATGCGTCGCGATCTGCCATCGATTCCCCCAAGGATCCCGCACCATCGCCCGCCTGTCGCCGTATGGCATGTCGGCGGGGGCTTCGAGCGTGGTCGCACCCGCTGCAAGCGCCCGCCGGTAGGTCAGGTCGGCATCCTCGACATACACGTACAGGAATGCCGGCATCGGCTCACGCAGGCCATCTTCCCCGCTGATCATCAAGACGGAATCACCGATCCTGATTTCCGCGGGCAACCCCGGGCGGTACTCGCCCTGTGCGTGAAATACCGTTCGGATGAATTCGATCAGGTTTTCAGGATCCGGCACGACGATCCGGGGCGTGACGGTGTGCCATCCATCGGGCTGGAACCTGGCCATGTCGGGCAGCCTCCGAAGAGATTTCCGACGGGTATTGTGCGCCGGGCGGCCTCTGTCGGCAAAGGGGGCGACGCTGCACTCCGCGGTGTCCACGCCGCCCTCCATTCAGATAGGGACGGATTCGACATGTCCGACGACGCGCGTCCCCTCTTCCTACGACATACATCCGCGCGGCCTCATGTTTAACTCATGCCCAACCGGATCGGGCGCATTCCGACTCCAGGCGGCGCGCGCACCTTGAATGTTCATGAAGCCAATCACTGCTTCGATGAATTCCGATGTGCTTGACGCACTGCTTGTACACAGCGACGACGAATCGGCTATCGACGCGTAAACCAACACGTCCGTCGCTGCCGCACCCGTTGCGCTCCAAGTGAGGCTTGCCGACGCATCGCCATGCCAACAACGACTGGAACCTGAATGGTGAAAAACGCCGAACACGTGAATTTCCACAGCGCGATCGCCTGTGCGCCGGCAGCAAGCGAGCCACTCGAGTACCCGCCCGCATGCGTCTGATCTGCTTTCCGTATGCGGGCGGCTCGGCCGCCGTCTACCGCGCGCTGCAAACCTTGTTGCCCGGCATCGAAGTGCGCCGTCATGAACTTGCCGGCCGGGGCGGCCGCCTGTCCGAGCCTGCCATCCGAGACATGTCGACGCTGGTCGACACGTTGCTGCGCGACCTGGACGACTGCTTCGATCGTCCCTTCGCGCTGCTCGGACACAGCATGGGCGCGGCGATTGCGGCCGAACTGGCCCTGCGGCTTCCCGCGCACGCACGACCGAACCTGCGGCATCTGTTCGTGAGCGCGCGTGCCGCACCGGGCAAGCAGCGCCACGATCGGCGCATGCAGGCGCTGGACGATCGCGCCTTCATCGATGCGCTGCGCGAGATGGGCGGCACACCGAAAGCGGTGCTGGACAACAGCGAACTGATGGCGCTGCTGATGCCGGCGCTGCGTGCGGATTTCACGCTGATCGAAAACCACCGGCCCGTGCCCGGGCCCCGGCTGGCAGTGGATATCACCGCATTCGCGGGCCGGGGGGACAACGAGGTCCCCGTCGATGCCGTTGCCGGCTGGGGCGCCGCGACGACCGGGCGCTTCGATTTTCACGTCATCGAAGGAGATCATTTCTTTCTGAGAAACGAAATGCGGACGATGGCCGGCATCATCGCGGCCCGCCTGCGGCGCGTGGAGCACGCCGCGTCGAGCGCACTGCAGGCATGACGGGCCGATCCTCGCGATCGGCGTGCCGGCCGGTGCCGTGACCGTCGAATGAAAAGACCCGCGCGCCTGATCCGCTCCCCTGCCGAAGCCGCGGGACGGTCAGGCAAGCCGGGAGGCCGCGTCGCTTCCCGGCGCGCGATACTTGGAGTGCCATTGTGCAACGTAATCGAAAGCGAATCCTCGTAACAGGTGGCGCGGGTTTCCTCGGTTCGCATCTTTGCGAGCGCCTGGTCGAACTCGGTCACGACGTCTTGTGCGTCGACAACTATTTCACCGGCACGAAGCAGAACGTCGCGGCGCTGCTCGGCAACCCGAGCTTCGAGGCGCTGCGTCACGACGTCACCTTTCCGTTGTACGTGGAGGTGGACGAGATCTACAACCTCGCCTGCCCGGCTTCGCCGATCCACTATCAATTCGATCCCGTGCAGACCACCAAGACCAGCGTGATGGGCGCGATCAACATGCTGGGGCTCGCCAAGCGCACGCATGCGCGCGTTCTGCAAACCTCGACGAGCGAGGTGTACGGCGACCCCGACGTGCACCCGCAACCGGAAAGTTACCGGGGCAACGTCAACCCGCTCGGGCCGCGCGCCTGCTACGACGAAGGCAAACGTTGCGCGGAGACGCTGTTCTTCGACTATCACCGCCAGCAGAACGTACGCATCAAGGTGGTACGCATCTTCAACACATACGGGCCGCGCATGCATCCCAACGACGGCCGCGTGGTGTCCAACTTCATCGTGCAGGCGCTGCGCGGCGACGACATCACGCTGTATGGCGACGGCAGCCAGACCCGGGCATTCTGCTATGTCGACGACATGGTAGACGGTTTGATCCGGATGATGGCCACGCCCGCAGAGCTCACCGGCCCGATCAACCTTGGCAATCCGCACGAGATCGCGGTCAGCGAACTGGCGCAGATCATCCTGCGCCTGACCGGCTCGAAGTCGCGGCTCGTGTTCCGTCCGCTGCCGAAGGACGATCCGACCCAACGTTGCCCCGACATCAGCCTCGCACGCGCCCACCTCGACTGGGAACCGACGGTCGGGCTCGAAACGGGGCTGCGGCGGACCATCGATTATTTCTGCTCGACCCTCGCTGCCTGACGTCGCACCTGGAAGCCCCGCTTCGACGATCGGAAGGCAATGGCATGACGGGGTGACGTCGCCTGGCCGCTGTCCCATTTTTACGTGACAGACGTGATACGGAGACCATGCTCCAATCCGGTCGTACCGTTAACACCATTGGCCAGGATGAAGCGATTCTCGTGCGCCAGTGTCCATCAATCCGCCTCGCAAGCCGGATCTTCGCGCATGGAAAAACTCGAGTATCTTAAGCAGGTCGAATCGAACGCGCGAACCTACGCAACCTCTTTCCCGCGGCTGTTTACCCATGCCAAGGGCATGCGCGTACGCGACGCCGACGGGCAGGAATACATCGACTGCCTGTCGAATGCGGGCACGCTCGCGCTCGGACACAATCACCCGGAAGTCAATGAAGCCGTGATGCGGTTTCTGTCGTCCGATCAGATGCAACAGGCACTCGACCTGGCGACGCCGGCCAAGCATGCGTTCGTCGAGCAGCTTTTCTCGCTCCTGCCCGGGAAGATCGCCGAACCCGGCAAGATCCAGTTTTGTAGCCCGAGTGGGGCGGACGGCGTCGAAGCGGCGATCAAGCTGACCCGGCACTATACGGGCCGCCCGACGATCATGGCGTTCCACGGCGCCTACCACGGCATGACGGCCGGCGCACTCGCCGTGTCGGGAAACCTCACGCCGAAATCGGCCGGCGGCAATGGACGCGACGTTCATTTCCTGCCCTATCCCTATGCCTTTCGCTGCCCGTTCGGCACCGACGGCTCGGCGACCGATCAACTCAGCATCAACTACATCCGGACCGTCCTGTCCGATCCCGAGAGCGGGATCACCAAACCTGCGGCCATCATCGTCGAAGTCGTGCAAGGCGAAGGGGGCTGCATCCCCGCTCCCGACACCTGGCTGATCGAGTTGCGTGAGCTGACGCTGCGGCATGAAATCCCGTTGATCGTCGATGAAGTGCAGACCGGACTCGGTCGAACCGGCGCGCTGTTCGCTGTCGAACATTCCGGCATCCGGCCGGACGTCCTGGTGCTGTCGAAGGCATTCGGCGGCGGCTATCCGTTATCGGTGGTGGTCTACGACGAGCGCCTGGACACCTGGCCGCCCGGCGCGCATGCCGGCACCTTTCGAGGCAACCAGATTGCGATGGTGGCCGGCTTGTCGACCATGCGCATCGTCGAACGGGAGAATCTGTCGGCACACGCGGACCGGGTCGGCAAGCTGCTGGTGGCCGGCCTCGAGGGGCTTGCCGAACGCTTTCCGTGCCTGGGCCAGATTCGCGGCCGCGGCCTGATGATCGGCGCTGAAGTCGTCGTGCCCGGCACCCATGGACGAACCGGCCCGCCCCACACTGAACGGGCAAAAGCCATCAAGCGGAACTGCCTGCAAAACGGGCTCATCGTCGAAACCGGCGGCCGCAACGGCGCGGTACTCCGGTTCCTGCCGCCGCTGATCGTTTCGGAAGCGGATATCCACGAAATCCTCAATCGCTTCGAGCATGCCGTGGAAACGGCCTGCCGTGCATAGCCGCAACGCGGCGCGACCACGCCGGCCGACCCGTTCGGTTTCGCCGTGATCCACGAACAGGAAAGGACTATTGACGATGCTGGGCATGACGGAACGCAAGCTGCTTGCCGAGGGTAGCTCGCCGTGGCTGCTGGAACCCGTGTCGAACGGCCGTGATCTCGCGCAGGCGGTGAACGACAACCGGGCGGCACTCGAATCCCGGCTGCTGGAACATGGCGCACTGCTGTTTCGCGGCTTCGACGTTTCATCCGTGGGCGGCTTCGAAGCGTTTGCTCACGCGATGTCGGCCCATCAGTCCGACTACGTCTATCGTTCCACGCCGCGCACCTCGATCGGCAACGGCATCTTCACCGCGACCGAGTATCCGCCGAGCGAGACGATCGCCCTTCATTGCGAAAACGCGTATCAACGAAGCTGGCCGCTGAGAGTCGCATTCTGTTGCCTGACGCCGGCCGCGACCGGCGGCGAAACGCCGATTGCCGACATGCGGGAGGTGAGCCGCCGGATCGGGCCACGCCTCCTGGATCAGTTCGAGGCGAAGCAGGTCCGCTATGTCAGGCACTACCGGCGGCACGTCGACATTCCGTGGGAAACCGTATTCCAGACCCGCGACCGCAGCCAGGTTGCCGCCTTCTGCGCGAACAACGGCATCGAGCACGAATGGCTCGACGACGACACGTTGCGCACCGCCCAGGTCAACCAGGGCGTGGCCTACCATCCGGTCACCGGCGACCGGGTGTTCTTCAATCAGGCCCATCTGTTCCATCTGTCGAACCTGGAAGCCTCGCTCGCCCGTTCGATCGTCAGCCTGTTCGGCGAGGATCGCATTCCGCGCAATGCCAGCCATGGCGACGGGAGTCCATTCGATCTCGCCGACCTCGAGCAGATCCGCCACGCGTTCCGCGCATGCGCGATCACGTTCCCATGGCAACGAGGCGACGTCCTGCTGGTCGACAACATGCGCTTCGCGCATGGCCGCAACCCGTTCGAAGGCGAGCGCAAGGTCGTCGTGTCACTGCTGGACCCGTACGCGCCCGACCTCGCAGGAAGCGCCGATCGTTAGCAAGCGCGAGCGTGCACCTCAACAACAATCCGTATTGATCAAGTGCGCGAAACGCCGTGTCCTTGGATTACGGGGCAGACGTCGGATTAGAGCGATGCTCTAATTTCAATACCGTCCGATGAAGCACGCTTGGCGGGATCGCCACGACCGGTCCTGAGATATTCAACGTTTAGAAGACAACGAAGGTTGAGCATGCTTCCCGATACAAAATTCAGGACTGTTACAGAAATTCTGTTGTTTCGCGGCAAAGTCGAACCGGACAAGACCGCATTCATTTTTCTCGAGAACGGCGAAGCGGAACTGACCCGGCTCACGTTCGGTGACCTCGACAAGCGGGCGCGCGGCATCGCCGCCAGGCTGCAGGACATCGCGCAACCGGGTGATCGCGTCCTGCTGGTCTATCCGCCCGGGCTGGAATTCATCTGCGCATGGGTGGGGTGCCTGTACGCCGGCCTGATCGGCGTACCTGCGTATCCACCGCGCAGGCATCGCCCCGCCGACCGTCTCAAGGCCATCGTCGCCGATGCCGGGCCGGTCGTCGCGCTGACCGATGCAGCCACACTCGACGGCATCGCGCATCACGCGGACGGCTATTCCGACACGCTGGAACTGAAGATTCTCGCGACGGACCAGCGCTTCGACGCGCCGGCCGAACACTGGCGCGCACCGGACATCACGCCGCAGACACTGGCGCTTCTGCAATACACGTCAGGCTCCACCGGTACGCCTAAAGGCGTGATGATCAGTCATGCGAACATCCTGAGCAACATGGCGGTCATCGCCGAGGCGAGCGATGCCGATGCGTCGACGGTGTTCGTCAGCTGGCTCCCGGTGTTTCACGACATGGGGTTCTTCGGGAAGGTGCTGCTGCCGATCTATCTCGGCGTGCTGTCGGTGCTGATGGCGCCCGCGGCGTTCGTGCAGAAGCCCTTCCGCTGGCTGCAGGCCATCACGAAGTATCGCGGCACGCATTGCGCCGCGCCGGATTTCGCGTATGACCTGTGCGCGCGCAAAGTCTCCGATGACGCGCGCGCGCAACTCGATCTGGGCAGCTGGCGTGTCGCGTTCAACGGCGCGGAACCGGTACGCGCGGAGTCGGTGGCGCGTTTTTCACGCGCCTTCGCCGCATGCGGCTTCCACGCGCACACCATGCGCCCGGTCTACGGGATGGCCGAGGCGACCTTGTTCATCTCCGGTCAGCCCGCACGCTCGCTGCCGCGCGTGGCGGACTACGACGCCGACGGCCTCGCGCAAGGCGTGGCGACGAGAAGCGACTCCGGCAAGCGCCACGCGCTGGTCTCTTGCGGTCGGACCTGGGCGGAGCACCGCCTGCGGATCGTGAATCCGGATACCGGTGAGCGCTGCCCGCCCGGCCGGATCGGCGAAATCTGGCTGACCGGCCCGAGCGTCGGCGTCGGCTACTGGAACCGCGCCGAGGAAACGGAACGCACCTTCGGCGCGAAGCTGGATGGCGACGACGCACGGTACCTGCGCACGGGCGATCTCGGTTTCGTCGATGGCGAGGATCTGTTCGTCACCGGCCGTTTGAAAGACCTGATCATCGTCGCCGGCCGCAATCACTACCCGCAGGATCTCGAACAAACCGCGGAGGGAAGCCACCCCGCGCTGGCGCCGAATGCATCGGCGGCTTTCTCGATCAACGTCGACAACGTGGAGCGGATCGTCGTCGCCTGTGAAGTGCGCCGGGAAGCGCTCAACTCGCTGGACGCGGAAGCCGTCGCCGCGGAGATCCGCCGCACGCTCGCCGAAGCGCACGACGTCGATCTGTATGCGGCTGTGCTGTTGAAGCCCGCCACGATCCTGCGCACGTCCAGCGGAAAAATCCAGCGGAGCCGGATCCGGCAGGCATTCATCGATGAGCAGGGGCTCGCGATCGCGGGCGAGTGGCGCCGTGCGTTCTCCGCGCCGCCGGCCGCCCCGCAAACGGCCACGCCACGCGACACGCAAGCGCTGGTGCAATGGTGCGTCGAGCGTATCTCGCGTCTGTCGGGAATCGACGCCGGCAAGATCGACCCCGACGCACCGTTCAGCATCCACGGGCTCGATTCGAAGGACGCCATCCAGCTCTCGGGCGAGTTGCAGGACTGGCTCGGGCGGCCGGTTTCCCCGACCGTCGTCTACGATTTTCCGAGTATTTCGCTGCTGGCGCGCCATTTGAGCGGCACCGGGCATGCCACGCCGGACCCGGCGCCCGGCTCGGACGCAGCACGCGCGGATATCGCGATCGTCGGCATGGGATGCCGTTTCCCCGGCGCCGGCAATCCCGACGCATTCTGGCAGCTGCTGCTGGAGGGCCGGGACGCGGTCGGCGCGTCGACGCAGCGCGGCGCCGACCTTCCGCCCGCCGGACTGCTGGAACAGGTCGATCAGTTCGATGCGGCTTTCTTCGGCATCAGCGCCCGCGAAGCCGAATCGATGGATCCGCAACAGCGTCTGCTGCTGGAGGTGGCCTGGGAGACGCTCGAGCATGCGGGGATCGCACCCGGCAGTCTCGCCGGCGGCCGCACCGCGGTCATCGTCGGCATCAGCAATTCGGACTACATCCGGCTGGCGCAGGACGAAGTCGCGGACGTCGGCCCTTATGTCGCGACGGGCAATGCGCTCAGCGTCGCCGCCAACCGCATTTCCTACGCGCTCGATTTGCGTGGCCCGAGCTGGGCGGTCGATACCGCGTGTTCGTCGTCGCTCGTCGCGGTGCATCAGGCGTGCCGCGCACTGCAGCGCGGCGAGTCCGATGCGGCGCTGGCCGGCGGGGTCAACCTGATTCTCGCGCCGCAATTGAGCGCGTCCTTCACGCAAGCGGGCATGCTGTCGCCGGATGGCCGATGCAAGGCGTTCGATGCATCAGCGAACGGTTATGTGCGCGGCGAAGGCGTGGGCATGGTGCTGCTCAAGCGGCTCGATGATGCGCTCGAGAACGGCGACACCGTGTTCGCCGTGATCCGCGGCTCGGCGGTGAACCAGGATGGACGCAGCCATGGCCTGACCGCGCCCAACGGCCCGGCCCAGCAGGCCGTGATTCATAGTGCGCTGCGCGATGCCGGCGTACGCGCGCAGGACATCGGCTTCGTCGAGGCGCACGGGACGGGCACGCCGCTCGGCGACCCGATCGAATTGAACGCGCTGGCGGCCGTGCTGAACGACTCCCGCCGGCCGGACGATCACTGCTGGATCGGCTCGGTCAAGACCAACATCGGCCACCTGGAATCGGCGGCGGGCATCGCCAGCCTGATCAAGACCGCCCTTGCGCTACACCATCGCGCCATTCCGCCGAACCTCCATTTCCGGTCGATCAATCCGCAGATCGCGCTCGACGGCACGCCGTTCCGCATGCCGCAGCAGGTCACGCCGTGGCATTCGGAACACGGGCCGCGCGTGGCCGGCGTCAGTTCGTTCGGCTTCGGCGGCACCAACGCGCACCTGATCCTGTCCGAAGCGCCCCTGCCCGCGGAGATCGAAGCCGACCCGTCAGCGCCGGCGGCGCGCGTCGTGACGCTCTCCGCGCGCACGCCGGAAGCGTTGCAAGCACTGGCTGCGTCCTATGCGGCCTATCTCGACGCCCATCCCGAGGCCCGTGTGCGGGATGTCGCATTCACGGCCAATACCGGGCGCACTCACTTCACGCGGCGGGCGGCCATCGTCGCATCGAGTCTCGATTCATTGCGTTCGCAACTTTGTGCCGTTTCGTGCCGCGAGCCTGCGGAAACACCGCCTGCGGTGACATTCCACTTCTGCGCCGACGACGGCGGCAGCGCCGATGCGGTTCGGCAATTGCGCTCGGCCTGCCCCGCTTTCGACGCGCTGATGCAGCGGCAATCCGAGACGCCCGGGCTCGCCCCCGCCGACGCTGGGTTCACGGCATTCCAGCGCGCGCTCGCGCAACTGTGGATGTCGTTCGGCATCACGCCGGATGCCGTCAGCAGCGCGGGCGACGGGCATCGCGCCGCAGCCTCGTGGGCGGACGTGCCGCAGGCGCCGGACGGCGGTGCGGCAGGACACCCCGGCATCGTGATCGAAATCGGCACGCACACGGCCGCGTGGGACGCGATCCTGCACACGCTCGCCGCGCTGTACGTACGCGGCGCGTCCATCGACTGGGATGCCGTGGAGCAAGGCGCACCGCACCGCCGGCTCGCCTTGCCGACCTACCCGTTCGAGCGTCGCGGCTTCTGGATCACGCCGCATGCGCCCCGGCATCCGTTGCTCGGGCGCCTCATGGAGCAGCACGCGCATGCGCCGGCCACGTGGATCTGGCAATCGCGTCTCGATGCGCCGGCCACCACCTTTCTCGACGGTCATCGCGTCAAGGGCTCGCCCGTCCTGCCCTATTCCGCGTTCGTGGAAATGGCGCTGTCGGCCACGTCGGAAATCGGCGCTGCCGGCCATACGACGTTGAAGGACCTCGCGCTGCATGCGCCGTTGCCGCTGCATCCGCATGCATCGCGCACCGTGCAGACCGTGCTGAGCCGCCGGTCCTGGGGACCGTTTTCGTTTGCCGTCTATCACCGGATCGACGACACCCGCGCCGCCGCGACGTGGCAGATGTGCGCGAGTGCCGAGATTCACGAATCGGATCGGAGCCACGCATGAAATTCGGCCTGATGTTCTTCGCCAGCAGTGAAGAGGCGCTGTCCGGCAACAAGTACCAGCTCGTGATGGAAAGCGCGCGCTTCGCCGATGCGAACGGGTTTTCCAGCGTCTGGGTGCCGGAGCGCCATTTCACCGAATTCGGCTCGCTGTACCCGAATCCCGCCGTCCTGCACGCCGCGCTCGCGGCCGCCACCCAGCGCGTGAAGCTGGTCGCGGGCAGCGTGGTCGCGGCGCTGCACAACCCGATCCGGATCGCGGAAGAATGGTCGATGGTGGACAACCTGTCGAACGGCCGCGTGGGCGTGTCGTTCGCGTCCGGATGGAATCCGGACGACTTCGTGTTCGCCCCGGACAAATATGCGAGCCGGCAGGACGACATGCTGGCGACGATGCGCACGGTCCAGCATCTGTGGCGCGGCGGCATGCTGGACGCGACGAACGGCGTCGGCAAGCCGGTGCGATTGCGCATCTATCCGACGCCGGTGCAGCCGGAGCTGCCCGTGTGGGTGACCGCCGCGAGCAATCCGCAGACGTTCGTGCGCGCCGGCGAAACCGGCGCCAACCTGCTGACCCACGTGCTCGACCAGGATCGCGACCAGCTCGCGCACAAGATCGCCCTCTACCGCGACGCGCGCGCGAAGCACGGCTTCGATCCGGCGGCCGGCACCGTGTCCGTGATGCTGCACACGTTCGTCGGCGACGATGCGGCGCAGGCGCGCGAACAGGCGCGCGTGCCGTTCTGCAACTACATCCGCGGCAATATCGGGCTGTTGAACGGGCTGGCGCAGAGTCGCGGCCAGTCGGTGGACGTGCGCGCGATGGGCGCGCGCGAACTGGACGAGTTCGTCGAGTTTCTCTATGAACGCTTCGCGCAATCGCGCGGGCTCATCGGCACGCCGGAAACCTGCGTCGACCTGGTGCGGGATCTCGCGTCGATCGGCGTGGATGAGGTGGCCTGCCTGCTCGATTTCGGTCCGCCGGTCGAGCGGATCCTCGGCAATCTTCCGCAGTTGCGCCGACTGCGGGAGATGTGCGCCCCCAGGCGCTCCGCCGCGCCGACGCGATTCGATGCCGCCGAGGTGCAGGCGCGCTGCCCGGACACGACGTCGGGCGCGGACTTCAACGGCGAAATCCGGCAGCATGGCGTGCAGATCGACGGCGTGTTCGACGCGATCCAGCAGATCTGGCGCACGACCGGCGAGGCGCTGGGGAAAATCAGCCTGCCGGCCGACGCGCTGGCGTCGTCGCCCTATCAGATCCACCCCGCCTTTCTCGACGCGTGCAGCCGCGTGCTCGCCGCCGCCATCGACCCGGACGCGCTGGAGGCCGGCGACCTGTACCTGCCCAGCTCGATCGGTGCGGTGCGGATTCATCAGCCGCCGTCGTCGGCCGACGCATGGAGTCACGCCACGCTGCGCAAGCCGGTCGGGCACGGCGCGCTGGAGGGTGATATCCGCGTCCATGACCTCGCCGGGCGACTGCTGATCGAGATCGATGCGCTGCGGTTGCAGCAGGTGCGTGCCGGGCGCGCCGGCGAGCGGCACGACTTCGCCGCGCTGCTTTATCAACGCGTCTGGAGACCGTCGAACGTCGACGCGGCCACCGGCGGTTCGGCGCACGGCGAATGGCTGATTCTCGCGGACCGTGGCGGCGTGGGCGCGCAACTGTCGGCGCTGCTGGAAAGCGCAGGCGATACGTGCACGCTGCGCTTCGCCGACGCGACGCCGGACCTGCCCGCGCCCGACCGCCCGCTGAAGGGCGTCATCCACCTGTGGAGTCTCGATCTCGCGCCCGCCGACATCGCGGCGAGACGGCGTGCCAGCGCGAGCGTGCTGCACCTGGTCAGGGCGCTTGCGTCACGCGCGCCGTCGGCCCGGCAGGCGCGTCTGTGGCTGGTGACGTCGGGCGCGATGCATGTTCTGGAGGGCGAATCGATCGCCGTCGCGCAGGCGCCCCTGTGGGGATTGGGCCGCGCGATCGCGGTGGAGCATGCGGCGCTGTGGGGCGGGCTCGTCGACCTCGATCCCGCGCAGCCGTCGGCGGCGCACATCGCGCAAGCGGTACAGGCGGGCGGCCGGGAAGACATGATCGCGTTTCGCCGCGACCAGCGCTACGTCGCGCGCATCGCCCGCGACAATCGCGAATTCGTCAGCCACCGGCCGATCCGGTTCCACGATGACGCAACGTATCTCGTGACCGGCGGGCTCGGCGGGCTCGGCCTGCGGCTCGCGTCCTGGCTCGCCGACCACGGCGCCGGGAAAATCGTGCTGCTGGGGCGCGGCGAGCCTTCCGCCGCGCACGAGAAAATCCTGCGCACGCTCGACGCGCGGTTCATTCGCGCCGACCTGTCGCGTCGCGAGGACGTCGAGCAGGCGCTCGGTGAAATCGCGCATTCGATGCCGCCGCTCAAAGGGGTCTTTCACCTCGCCGGCGCGCTCGACGATGCGCTGCTGACGCGCCAGGACGACGACGCGTTCCATCGCGCCGGCAGCGGCAAGGCCGACGGCGCCTGGTATCTGCACGAGCTGACGGCCGGCTTGCCGCTCGACCATTTCGTGCTGTTCTCGTCGATGGCCGCGCTGATCACCATGCCGGGCCAGGGCAACTACGCGGCGGCGAACAGCTTCCTCGACGCGCTCGCCCAGCATCGGCGCGCGCAGGGGCAACCGGGGCTCAGCGTCAATTGGGGGCCGTGGGCCGAGATCGGCCATGCCGCCACCGACTACGGACGCCGCGCGCACGAACAACTCGGCGCGCTCGGCGTCGGCACGCTGCCGCCCGAGCTGGCCATCGCGACGCTGGAACGGCTGATGGCGTCCGGCGTCGCCCAGTCCGGGGTCGCGCAAATCGACTGGCCGACCCTGTTCCGGGTCGATGCGCCGGCTGCCGGGTCCGCGCTGTTTTCCGAGCTGGCGCAACCGGCCGCGCAGCCCGTGCAGCAGGACACGGCGTTGCTGCGCCAGCTGCATGCATGCGCGCCGCGCGAGCGGGTCGAGCTCGTCACCGACACGCTCGCCGCGATGCTCGCCGAGACCTTGCGTCTGTCCGGCCCCGACGCCATCGCGCCCGAGCAATCGCTGCTCGATCTCGGCCTGGATTCGCTGGTCGCGCTCGAACTGACCGATCGCCTCACCAAGGTGTTCGGCCGGCCGTTTCGCGCGACGCTGTTCTTTTCCTATCCGAACCTGCGGGCGCTCGCCCGGTACGTGCTCAACGAACTGTCGCCGTCGCTCCCCGCGCCGGCCGTCGACGAAGCATCCGACGACCTCGACGAGGACGACCTTTCCGAACTGATCGCCCAGGAGATCGGCGCCCAATGAACGCCAAGGCCACGCATGCACTGAAAGCCGCGCTCGACGAATTGCGCCTGCGGCGCGCGGAAATCGCGGCGCTGCGTTCGGACCGCAACGAGCCGATCGCCGTCATCGGCATGGCTTGCCGCTTCCCCGGCCGCAGCGATACGCCGGACGCGTTCTGGCAACTGCTCGACGGCGCGCGCGATGCCGTCACCGAAGTGCCGGGCGAACGCTGGGACATCGATCGCTACTACGACCCCGATCCGTCCGCGCCCGGCAAGATGGCGACCCGCCACGGCGCCTTTCTCGAACGCGTGGATCAATTCGACGCGGCGTTCTTCGGGATCGCGCCGCGCGAAGCGACCTACCTCGATCCGCAACAACGGCTCCTGCTCGAAGTGGCGTGGGAGGCGCTCGAGAACGCTCATCTCGCGCCCGAGCGCTTCCGGCAGTCCGCCACGGGCGTGTACGTCGGCATCACCTGCTTCGACCACGCGATCCAGGTGTCCAACGCGTCGATGCCGTCGAGCAGCTACGCGGGCACGGGCAGCGCGCTGAACATGGCCGCGGGCCGGCTGTCGTTCGTGCTGGGACTCACCGGCCCGAGCATGGCGATCGATACCGCCTGCTCGTCGTCGCTGGTGTGCCTGCACCTGGCCTGCGAAAGCCTGCGCTCGCGCGAAACCGGCATGGCGCTCGCGGGCGGCGTCAACCTGATGCTGTCGCCCGAGGTCATGGTCAGTTTCTCGCAGGCGCGCATGCTGTCGCCGGACGGCCGCTGCAAGACCTTCGACGCGGCGGCGGACGGCTACGTGCGCGGCGAAGGGTGCGGCATGGTGGTGCTCAAGCGCCTCGCCGACGCGCTCGCCGACGGCGACCGCGTGCTCGGCATCGTGCGCGGCACGGCGGTCGACCAGGGCGGCGCGGGCGGCGGGCTGACCGTGCCGAGCCGCGATTCGCAGGAACGGGTGATCCGCCGGGCACTGAACCAGGCCGGCCTCGCGCCCGGCGACGTTTCCTATGTCGAGGCCCACGGTACCGGGACGTCCCTCGGCGACCCGATCGAGGTCGAAGCGCTGGCCGGCGTCTACGGCCCCGGGCGCGCGGCGGACGAGCCGCTCGTGATCGGTTCGGTCAAGACCAATATCGGGCATCTGGAGTCGGCTTCCGGCATCGCCGGCCTGATCAAGGTCCTGCTGTCGTTCGAGCACGACCGGATTCCGCCGCACCTGCATTTCACCCGACCCAATCCGCATACGCCGTGGCAGGACATCCCGATTCGCGTCGCCGCCGATCCGGTCACGTGGCAGCGCGGGGAACGCCGGCGCATCGCCGGGGTGAGCGCGTTCGGATTCAGCGGCACCAATGCCCACGCGATCGTCGAGGAACCGCCCGTCGCGCCGGCACACGCCGCGCAGCGCGCGCTGCTGCTGCTGTCGGCACGATCCGAAGCGGCGCTGGCGGCGCTCGTGCAGCGCTACGAGCGCGCGATCGACGGCGCGACGCCGCGGGAGCTGGCCGCCATCTGCCGCGCCGCCGCCACCGGACGAAGTCACTATCCGTTTCGCGCGGCCTGTGTGTCGGGCGTGTGGGCAGCGTCGGCGGCAGCGGCGCGCACGGGCAAGGCGTTGCGCGTGGGCTTCATGTTCGGCGCGGCGGACACCGGCGCCGCGCGCGCGCTCCACGCGTCGGAACCGCTGTTCCGCGATGCGTTCGCGCGTTGCACGGTGCCGCTGGACGCAGTCGAAACCGACGCGGGCCGCTTCGCGATCCAGTTCGCGTGGGCCGAACTGTGGAAGGAATGGGGCATCCGCCCAGCCGTCGTGTCGGGCCACGGTATCGGCGAATATGTCGCGGCCTGCGTGGCGGGCGTCGTGAGCGTGGCCGACGCGCTGCGCGTCGTGGCCGCCCGTTCGGATGCCGAAGCGTTGCGCGCCGTGCTTCAGGACATCTCGCTCGCACGGCCGTCGGTCCGCCTGATTTCCGGCTGTCTCCGCGCCGAAGTGACCGACGAGGTGACACACCCGTCGTACTGGTTGCAACTGGCCGGCGCATCGGATCAAGCCGACGCGCCGCCCCCGCCGGAAGGGCTCGCCGACGGCTGGCTGCCGCCGCCCTGCGCGGGCGATGCACTGGAACACGCACTCGCGGCGCTGTACGTGCAGGGCGCGCAGTTCGACTGGCGCGCGCTGTTCCCGGCGCCCGCCCAGCCCGCCACGACCCTGCCGAACTACCCGTTCGAGCGGCAGCGCTTCAGCCTGGAGAAGACCCCGTCGCCCGTCGTCGGCATGGATGCGGGCAGCATCGACGCCGCGGTGCGGCACCTCAAGTCGTCCGGCAAGTACCCGGAGGACCTGCTGAACGCGTTTCCTGACCTGCTCAGGACGGCATTCGCCTCCGCCGAAACCACCGCGTCGAACGAAAGCCCGCTCTATCACGTGGTGTGGGAGCCGCAGGCCGCGTTGCCGTCGGCACCGATCGCCGCCGACGCGTCCCCGTGGCTGATCTTCGCGGACGCGAGCGGTGCCGGCGAGCGGCTTGCGGCGCTGCTGCGCGCGCGCGGCGCAGCCTGCTCGCTGGTGCGCCCCGGCCTCGACTATGTCGCCGACGTGGAAGCGGGCTGGCAGGTCGCGCCCGAACGGCCGGACGACTTCGTCCGCCTGCTGAACGAGACCGCCGCCCCCGGCCAGCGCATCGTCTTTCTGTGGGCGCTGGACGAGGCCGTCGGCGAGACGCGCATGTCCACGGCGCTGCTGCATCTCGTGCATGCACTGGTCGGCGGCGAGCGCGAGTGGACGCCTTCGACCCGGCCCAGGATCTCGGTGGTCACGCGCGACGCGGTGGAAGCCGGCGCAGCGCCGCAGGTATCCGGGCTCGCGCAGGCTGCGCTGTCGGGCCTGGCGCGCGGGGCGATGATCGAGCATCCGGAATGGTTCGGCACCGCGATCGATCTCGATCCGGCCGCGCCGGAAGACGAGACGCAGGCACTGCTCCACGAGCTGCTCGGCGAGAGCCGCGAGGAACAAGTGGCATTGCGGCACGGCATGCGCCATGCCGCGCGCCTGAGCCCGCTCGCGCCAGCCGAAACCGCCGCGCTGCCGGTCGACCCGGACGCGGCCTACCTGATCACCGGCGGGTTCGGTGCGCTCGGGCTGCACACCGCCCGGTGGCTGGCGGCGCGCGGCGCACGCACGCTGATCCTGGTCGGCCGGCAAGGGGCCGCGAGCGACGAGAGCCGGCGGGCGATCGCCGAGCTGAGTGAGCGCAACGTATCGCTGCGCTGCGAGCGCGTCGATATCGCCGACCCCGCCGCGGTCGCTGCTTTCTTCGCCGCGCTCCGGCGCGACGGCGTGCCGCTGCGGGGCATCGTGCACGCGGCCGGCGTCGTCGGCTACAAGCCGATCATGCAGGTCGGGCGCGAGGAGCTGGACGCGGTGCTGCAACCGAAGGTCGCCGGCGCGTGGCTGCTCCATCAGCACAGCGGGCACTTTCCGCTCGATTTCTTCGTCCTGTTTTCGTCGATCGCGTCCGCGTGGGGTTCGCGCGAGCAGGCGCACTACAGCGCCGCGAACCGCTTCCTCGACGCGCTCGCGCATCATCGTCGCGGCCAGGGCCTGCCGGCGCTGAGCGTGAACTGGGGGCCGTGGGCGGATGGCGGCATGACGTTCCCCGAGGCGGAAGCGCTGCTGCGGCGGGTCGGCATCCGGTCGCTGGCGGCGGATCGCGCGCTCGACGTGCTGAATCGCCTCCCCGCCGTGCCCCAGGTCGCGGTCGTCGATATCGACCTGGCGCTGTTCCAGGGCTCCTACGAGGCGCGCGGACCCAGGCCGTTCCTCGACCGCGTGCGAGTGGCCCAAAGCGCGCCCGGCGCGACGGCGATGCCGGCGTTGAGCGACGCGTCGCCGCGCGAGCGCAAGCGCCTGCTGGCGGACAGCATCGATCGCGCGGTGGCCCAGGTGCTCGGCTACGACGCGGGGACGCTGGATCGCGATCTCGGCTTCTTCGAGATGGGCATGGATTCACTGATGGCGCTGGACGTGCGCACGCAGCTCGAAACCGCACTGGGCATTCCGTTGTCGGTCGCGCTGTTGTTCGATCATCCGACGGTCAACGCCCTCGCGGATTTCCTCGCGGAGCAGGCGTCAGGCACGGCGGCGGACGCACACACGTCACCGGCACCGGCGCAGGCCATGCCGCCGCAGCCGCAGCCGCGACCGCTCGCGCCGGCCATCGAGGCCCGCGAGGCCGGTACGCCGGAGCCGATCGCGATCGTCGGCATGAGTTGCCGGTTTCCGGGCGCCGCGCACGATCTCGACGCCTACTGGAACTTGCTGAACGACGGGGTGGATGCGATCTCCGAAGTGCCGCGCGAGCGCTGGGACATCGACGCGTACTACGATTCCGATCCGGAAGCGCCGGGGCGGATGTATTGCCGCTTCGGCGGTTTTCTCGACGACGTCGACCAGTTCGATCCGGCGTTCTTCCGCATCACGCCGCGCGAAGCGAACGCGATGGACCCGCAGCAGCGGCTGTTGCTCGAAGTCAGTCACGAAGCGCTGGAGCATGCCGGCATTCCGGTCGACAGTCTCAAGGGCAGCCGGACCGGCGTGTTCGTCGGCATCACCACCAACGATTACGCGAACCTGCAGCTTCGCAACGGCGGCGGCAGCGGCATCGACGGCTATTTCTTCACCGGCAATCCGCTGAACACGGCGGCCGGCCGCATCTCCTATGGACTGGGCGTGCAGGGGCCGAGCATGGCGATCGACACCGCCTGCTCGTCGTCGCTCACCGCGATCCATACCGCCAGCCAGAACCTGCGCAGCGGCGAGTGCGATCTCGCCATCGCGGGTGGCGTCAACCTGATCCTGTCGCCGGACAACTCCATCGCCGTCTCGCGCACGCGGGCGCTGGCGCCAGACGGCCGCTGCAAGACCTTCGACGCGTCCGCGGACGGCTTCGTGCGCAGCGAAGGCTGCGGCGCGCTGGTGCTCAAGCGCCTGTCCGACGCGCTCGCCGCGGGCGATCGCGTGCTGGCCGTGCTGCGGGGTTCGGCCGTCAACCACGACGGCGCGTCGAGCGGCTTTACCGCGCCGAACGGACGGGCGCAGGAAGCCGTGATCCGCCAGGCGCTGGGCGGGCTGCCCGCCGCGTCCATCGATTACGTGGAAGCGCACGGCACCGGCACCCCGCTCGGCGATCCGGTCGAATTGCAGGCGCTGGCGACGGTATTCGGCGATGGCCGTGATGAAGGTCGGCGGCTGCGCGTCGGCTCGGTGAAAACCAACATCGGCCACACGGAGTCCGCCGCCGGCATCGCGGGCGTCATCAAGGTCGTGCTGTCGCTGAACCACGACCGCCTGCCCGCCCACCTGCATTTCCGCCAGCCGAGCCCGCTGGTGCAATGGGACGCGCTGCCCCTCGAGATCTGCGCCGAGGCGAGCGCGTGGCCGCGCGGCGAGCAGCCGCGGCGAGCCGGCGTCAGCGCGTTCGGCGCGAGCGGCACCAATGCCCACCTGGTGCTCGAAGAAGCGCCCGCGTCGGCGCGGCCGGTGACACCGTCCAGGCACAAGGTGCATCCGCTGGTGCTGTCGGCCAAGACCCCTGCGGCGTTGCGCGAGCTGGTCGGGCGCTATCAGCGACGGCTCGAAGCCGAACCCGGTCTCGACATCGCGGCCGTGGCCTTTTCGGCGGCGACCGGCCGCTCGCATTTCGCGCATCGGCTCGCGTGGCCGGTGACGTCGCTCGACGACGCCCTCGACAAGCTGCGCGCCTTCCACGCGAAGGAACCCGCCGGCACGACGCAGCCCGCGCCCCGCGTGAAGATGGCCTTCCTGTTCACCGGCCAGGGTTCGCAATACGCCGGCATGGGCCGCCGCCTGTACGACGCGTATCCGGTGTTCCGCGACGCCATCGACCGCTGCCGCGCGGTGGCCGATGCGCTGCTCGACAAGCCGTTGCTCGACGTGCTGTCGGCCCCGGGCGAGGACATCCACCAGACCGGCTACAGCCAGCCGGCCCTGTTCTCGCTGCAGTACGCGCTCGCCACGTTGCTGGCGTCGTTCGGGGTGGTGCCCGACGCCGTGATGGGCCACAGCGTCGGCGAGTACGCGGCGGCTTGCGCGGCCGGCGTCTTCTCGCCGGAAGACGGCCTGCGGCTGATCGCCGAACGCGGCCGGCTGATGCAGGCGTTGCCCCGCGACGGCGAAATGGCGGCGATTTTCACCGACCTCGCCACCGTCGAGCGCGCGATCGAAGCGTGGCCGCACGAAGTCGCGGTAGCGGCCGTCAACGGCCCGGCGAGCATCGTGATCTCCGGCAAGCGCGAGCGCATCGCGACGCTGGTCGACGCGTTCGCCGCGCGGGACATCCGGTCCGTGCCGCTCAATACGTCGCACGCGTTTCACTCGCCGCTGCTCGAGCCGATGCTGGACCGCTTCCAGGCGGCGGCGAAAGCCGTGCCCGTCGCCCGCCCGGCGATCCCGTTCTATTCGAATCTCACGGGCGCCGTGATGGACGACGCGCCCACCGACCTGTACTGGCGCCGGCACTGCCGGGAGCCGGTGCAGTTCGCGCGCAGCGTCGAGCGCCTCGCCGAAGCCGGTTTCAACGTGCTGGTCGAAATCGGCCCCAAGCCGGTGCTCGTCAACCTGGCCCGCGCGTGCTGTGCGCCGGACGCCGGGATCCAGTTCCTTGCCCTGCAGCGGCCGCAAGTCGAGCAGCAAGCGCTGATCGAAACGCTGTCGACCCTGTATGCCCGCGGCGTCGAGGTCGACTGGGCCCCGACCGAAACACCCGCGCCCGCACGCATTGCATTGCCGTCCTATCCCTTCCAACGCAGCCGTACCTGGTTCCAGAAAGCGGACACGTCCATGACTCAGACAAGCGCATCACCCCTCGCCACCGCACCGACGCACCATCGCAGCGGCGAGGTGCTCGAATGGCTTCGCGGCAAGATCGGCGAATTGATCCAGGCCGATCCCGACACCATCAACATCGAACTGCCCTTCCTGGAGATGGGCGCCGACTCGATCGTGCTGATCGAGGCCATCCGGCACATCGAGGCGGAGTACGGCGTGAAGCTGGCCATGCGCCGCTTCTTCGAAGACCTGGCGACGGTGCAGGCGCTCGCCGAATATGTCGCGGACAACCTGCCGGCGGCCGCCGCGCCGACCGGGGCCGAGGCCGTGGGCGCTACCGAGGCTGTGGCGGAACCGTCCACGGCGGCGGTGGCGGTCGCGGTCGCGCCGTCCGCGCAGGCGCTTGCGCCGCTCGCCGCCGCCGCCCCAGTGGAATGGGTCGCGGCCGAAGGCGGCTCCACGGTCGAGCGCGTGTTGCGGGAGCAGAATCAGCTGCTGTCCCACGTGATGAGCCAGCAGATGGAACTGCTGCGCACGTCGCTGACCGGGCAGGCCGGCGTCCGGCCGGCTACGGCCGCCGCGCAAGCCGTCGCGAGCACGGCGAGCGTCGCCCCCA
>NZ_JAAGPC010000021.1:0-234 GCF_017104595.1 Burkholderia sp. Tr-20390
TAAAAAAAAAAAAAAAAAAAAAGAAGAAATTTTAACATGCAATGAGTACAAAATTTTATAGATATTATAAAGAGAATAGAAATGATCTATGTAGTAGCTGTGTCATGACACATCGCGAGCAACCAATATCTTTCGTGATAGTAGTATCTTAACATTCACACTGGTCAGTGCATCTAACAAGCGTCACTGACACATATGCAACTGCAGTACAACACATATCAGCATGACACGTCA
>NZ_JAAGPC010000206.1:0-14607 GCF_017104595.1 Burkholderia sp. Tr-20390
GACCGCGCTCGCGCTCGGCGTGCCCGTTGCGCGCGTGCGCGTGCGGATCTACCTCGTCGCGTCGCTGGCCGCCGCAGCCGCGGTGACGACGGCCGGCACGATCGGTTTCGTCGGCCTCGTCGTGCCGCATGCGCTGCGGCTCGCCTTCGGCAACGACCAGCGAATGCTGCTGCCGGCCGCGATGCTCGCGGGCGGCGGCGGCGTGATGGCGGCCGACCTGCTCGCACGCACCGTGATCGCGCCCGCGCAACTGCCGGTCGGCGTGATGACCGCGCTGATCGGCGTGCCGGTGTTCCTGTGGATGTTGTTGAGGAGGCCGATGCGATGACGGGGGCCGCACTGCACGCCACGGCCGGCGACATGAACTACACGGCCGTCGGCCTGACGCTGAAGGCCGGCGCGCGTACGCTGCTCGACGGCTTCGCCCAGGTGTTTCGGCCCGGCGAGATCTGGTGCGTCGCCGGGCCGAACGGTGCGGGCAAGACGACGCTGCTCGCGACCCTCGCGGGGCTGCAGCCGCCGGCCGGCGGACACGTCGAGATCGATGGCCGGCCGCTTGCCGCATGGCCACCCGAGCAGCTCGCGCAGCGTCGCGCGCTGATGCCGCAGCAACTGCACGACGCATTCAGCGCGACCGTGTTCGACACGGTGCTGCTCAACCGCTTTCCGTATCTCGGCGGCTGGGGCTGGGAACGCGACGGCGACCGCGCGGCCGCGCGCGATGCGCTGGCGACATTCGACCTGACCGCGCTCGCGTCGCGTGACGTGCTGTCGCTGTCGGGCGGCGAGCGGCAGCGCGTCGCGCTGGCCGCGACGTTGTGCCAGGACGCACCGTTGATGCTGCTCGACGAGCCGCTCGCGCATCTCGACCTGCATCATCAGATCGATTGCCTGACCGCGCTGGCCGCATGGCTCGACGCGGGCCCGCGCACGGTGCTGTTCTCGTGCCATGATCTGAATCTCGCGCGGCGTTTCGCGACGCATGCGCTGTTGCTCGACGGCCGCGGCCATGCGTGGGCCGGCCCCGTGCACGACGTGCTGACGCCCGAGCGCGCGAGCGATGCGTTCGGCTATCCGCTCGTGCTGATCCGCGAGAACGGCCGCGATGCGCTGCTGCCGGCGTGGCCCGAGCGACAATGACCTTTTCTTTTTCGATGCGCGGCGCACACCGCGCCAACGACACGGCTTTTCGATGACGACCCCGACCCCCTTCCCGCCCGCGATCGCGCCGCTCGACGAGGTGCTGCGCAAGCGCCTGCAGCACGTGATCGACCACAAGACCAAGCCGCCCGGCAGCCTCGGCCAGCTCGAGGCGATCGCGCTGCAGATCGGCCTGATCCAGCACACCGAGCGGCCGGTCGTGCAGCGTCCCGTGATGATCGTGTTTGCCGGCGATCACGGGATTGCCGCCGAGGGCGTGAGTCCTTATCCGCAAGCGGTGACCGCGCAGATGGTCGCGAACTTCCTCGCCGGCGGCGCGGCGATCAACGCGTTCTCGGGCGTCGCGCAGAGCACGCTCGAGATCGTCGATGCGGGTGTTGCGTCGCCGCTACCGCTGTCCGACCGGCTGGTGTCGCTGCCGCTCGCACGCGGGACGCGCAACTTCGCGACGGAGCCGGCGATGACGCGCGACGAGGCGATGACGGCGCTCGCGGCCGGCGCGGCGCGCGTGCGCCTGCATGCGTCGCTCGGCACGAACGTGATCGGCTTCGGCGAGATGGGGATCGCGAACACGTCGTCGGCCGCGTGCCTGATGAGCCGCCTGCTCGGCGTGCCGATCGACGCGTGCGTCGGGCGCGGCACGGGCCTCGACGACCAGGGCCTCGCGCACAAGCGCGCGGTGCTCGGCCGTGCGCTCGTCAAGCACTCGCACGCGATCGCGCCGCTCGACGTGCTCGCGACGTTCGGCGGCTTCGAGATCGCGATGATGACGGGCGCGTATCTCGCGGCCGCGAGCGAGCGGATGACGATCCTCGTCGACGGCTTCATCGCGACGGCCGCGCTGCTGGTTGCCGAGCGCATCGCGCCCGGCGTGCGCGACTACTGCGTGTTCTCGCATACGTCGCACGAGGCCGGGCACCGGCGCATGCTCGAGCATTTCGGCGCGAAGCCGCTGCTCGCGCTGGACCTGCGGCTCGGCGAAGGCACGGGCGCCGCGCTCGCGCTGCCGCTCGTGCGGGCGGCAGCCGCATTCCTCACGGAGATGGCGAGCTTCGAATCCGCCGGCGTCGACAATCGTGACGCCTGATCGCGCGCGCGGCGTGCGGGCCGAACTGCGCTACTTCTTCGTCGCGCTCGGCTATTTCACGCGGGTGCCCGTGCCGCGCGCGATCGGCTACGCGGCCGGCGATCTCGACCAGGCCGCGCGCTATTTCCCGCTCGTCGGCGCATGCGTGGGCGCGTGGGGTGCGCTCGTGTATCTCGCCGCGCTGCGCGCGCTGCCCCCGTCGATCGCGGTCGGGTTGTCGATGGCCGCGACGCTGCTCGCCACGGGCGCCTTCCACGAGGACGGCCTGGCCGACAGCTGCGATGCGTTCGGCGGCGGCTATACGCGCGACGACGTGCTGCGCATCATGCACGACTCGCGAATCGGCACGTTCGGCGCGGTCGCGCTGGTGATCTCGCTCGGCGTGAAATGGCAGGCGCTTGCGTCCATGTTGCCGTTGCGTGCCGCGTGGACGATGATCGCCGCGCACGCGGCGAGCCGCGCGGCGGCGGTGAGCCTGATGATGACGCTCGACTACGTGCGGCCCGAAGGCAAGGCGAAGCCGGTCGCGCAACGGATGGGCGCACGCGCGGCATGCGTCGCGGCGCTGTTCGGATTGCCCTGGCTATTCTGGCCCGACTGGCGCATGGGTGTCGCGGCCTGCGTTGCGCTCGTGCTCGTGCGCGCGTGGGCCGCCCGCTACTTCGTGAAGCGGATCGGCGGCTATACCGGCGACTGTCTCGGCTTCACGCAGCAACTGTGCGAACTGGCGATCTATCTCGTGGTGCTCGGATGGACGTCGTCCTGATTCGTCATCCGGCCGTCGGCATCGAGCCGGGCATCTGCTACGGACGCAGCGACGTGCCGCTCGCCACGCCGGCCGAGGCCGGGGCGAAGGCGGTGCGTACGCATCTGTCTGCTATCGGTGCGCCGCTTCCCGAACAGGTCTGGACGAGCCCGCTGACGCGCTGCGCGTCGGTCGCCGAACGGCTCGCGCAGGCATGCGACGTGCCGCTGCGGCGCGACGCGGACTGGCAGGAGATGGATTTCGGCGCGTGGGAAATGCGGCGCTGGGACGATATCGATCGCGCGGCGCTCGATGCGTGGGCGGCCGACCTGATGCATGCGTGCGCGCATGGCGGCGAAAGCGTTGCGCGGTTTGCCGCGCGGATTGCGCGGCGAGCCGACGCAATGGCGCAATTCGACCGGCCGCAGTGGGTCGTCACGCATGCGGGCGTGATCCGTGCGTTTGCATCGCATGTATTGCGCGTGCCGCTCGACACATTGCTGTCGCGACCCGTACCGACAGGGGGTGTCGTCTGGCTGCGCGCGGATGCTGCCGCGCGAACGTGGGACGTGATGCACTGGGACGAATAGGCGCGCTGGCCACTGCGTGTGAACGACGCAGCGCGCGGTCAATTCGTCTCAGGCATCCGGCACGCGATGAGCGTGGAAGTCGCCGGAAATCAGCGCGCCGCCCGCCGCGCATGCGCGGCATCGAGATCCTCGCACAGCGCGGCCGCGCCCTGCGCGATCCGCGGCGACGGCCGTGTCAGCAGATCGCCGTCGATCGCGAACAGGTTGTTGCGTGCCACGGCCGTCAGTGCGGGCCACGTGCGCCAGCGCGCCAGGCTCGGCAGCGGTTCGTCGGAGCGCGTCGTACCCGCACTCGTCGTCACGATCGCCTCCGGATTCGCCGCGAGCACGGCCTCGTCGGTGACGGTCGGCACGAGCGGCTTGAGCGAGCCGAACACGTTGCGGCCGCCGCACAGCTCGATCACGTCGTTGATCAGGTGCGCACCGTTGAGCGTCATCAGCGGCCGATCCCAGACCTGGAAGAACATCGTGACGGGCGCTCGCGTCGAGTAACGCGTGCGCAGTGCCGCGATGTCGCGCGTATAGGCGGCCGCGGCCGCATCGGCAGCCGGTTGCGTGCCGAGCAGCGTGCCGAGCCGGCGCAGCGACGACGCCACGTCGTCGAGATGCTTCGGTTCGCTGAAGAACAGCGGGATGTGCAGCGCGCGCAGCGCGTCGGTCTGCCGCTCGGCATTGCCGTGTCGCCAGACGACGATCAGGTCGGGCTTCAGCGCGGCGATTCGCTCGAGATCGAGTGCCTTGTTGTCGCCGACGCGCGGTATCGCTTGCGCGGCGGGCGGATAGTCGCTGTACGTGACGGTGCCCACGAGCTTCGCGCCGCCGCCGGCCGCGTAGACGAGCTCGGTCGCGTGCGGCGCGAGACTGATCACGCGCTGCGCGGGCGCCGGCAGCGTGACGGTATTGCCGGCGTCGTCGCGTGTCGTGACATCGGCGTGGACGCGTGGCGCGTAAGCGAACGCGGCCAATAGCGCGATTGGCGCGAGCCGGTGAAACATGCGTGAATTCATGCGGATTCCCGTTGCAGCGTCGGTACGCAGTGTGCGAGCGCGTCGCCGAGGCGCTGCCATTCCGCTTCGCTCCCCGGCAGGCCGATGCGTACGCTCGACGGTGTCGGGAAGTGCCGCGTCCAGACCCCGCGTGCGGCGAGTGCCGCATGCAGTGCCACGGCGCGCGGGTCGTCGGTCCAGCTGAAGAGCGGCGTCGCGCGAACCGCGAAGCTGTGCGCGCGCAGCAAGGCGGCCAGCCGTTCGCCGTCGGCCGCGAGCCGTTCGCGGGCGGCGGCTTGCCATGCGCGGTCGGCGAATGCCGCGGCGACCGCATGGCGGGCAGGGCCGCCGACCGTCCAGGCGCCGAGCATGTCGCGCAGCGCGACGATCCGGTCAGGACAGGCGAGCACGAAGCCTGCGCGGATGCCGGCGAGCCCGAAGAACTTGCCGACCGAACGCAGCACGATGAGCCCGGGGCGATCGACGTGCGGCGCGAGCGAGCGCGTCGCGCCCGTATCGGCGAATGCCTCGTCGACGATCAGCGTGCCGCCGCGCGCCGCCAGTCGCGCGTGCCAATCGAGCAGGCGCTCGGCCGGCACGAACTCGGCGGTCGGATTGTTCGGATTCCCGACGATGACGTGACGCAGCGTCGCAGGCAGCGTATCCGCGTCGATGTCGAGCGCGACGACGCGATGGCCGTGGCGCGCGAAGGCGGGCGCGTATTCGCCGTACGCGAGCGCCGCGACGCCGGCGTCGCCGGGCGGCAGCAACGCGGGCAACGCGCGGATCGCGGCCTGGCTGCCGGCAACCGGCAGCACGTGTGCGGGATCGGGCGCGTGGTAGTACTGCGCGGCGCAGGCCGCGAGGCCGTCGCCGTCGTCGGGCAGCCGGCGCCATGCGTCGGCCGGGACGGGCGGCACCGGATAGCCGACCGGATTGATGCCGGTCGACAGGTCGAGCCACGCGTCGTACGGAATGCCGTGGCGGCGCGCGGCTTCATGCAGGTTGCCGCCGTGTGCGATGCGGGTGTCAGACATGATGGGTGGCCATGGCGAGGGCGCCGCTCGCAACCAGCAGCGCGAGCCACAGGGCGAGCGTGCGCGTGACGAGCGACAGCGCGGCGACGATGTGGACGGCGGTCGCCGTGGCGCCGGTGCCGAGCGCGGGACGATCCTCGATCTCGCCGTGATAGACGGCCGGGCCGCCGAGCTGCACGTTCAGGCTGCCGGCGCCGGCGGCCATCACCGGGCCCGCGTTCGGGCTGTCCCAGTGGCGCGCCTGCGTGCGCCAGCAGCGCCATGCGGCGGCCGTGTCGCCGAGCAGTGCGTAGCTTGCGGCCGTGAGGCGCGCGGGAATCCAGTTCAGCGCGTCGTCGAGGCGCGCGGCGGCCCAGCCGAAGGTCAGGAAGCGCGGCGTGCGGTAGCCCCACATCGCGTCGAGCGTGTTCGCGAGCCGGAACAGCAGCGCGCCGGGGCCGCCTGCGACGACGAACCAGAACAGCGCGCCGAAGATCGCGTCGTTGCCGTTCTCGAGCGCGGATTCGACGGCCGCGCGCGACAGTGCGCCTTCGTCCGCGTCGCTCGTGTCGCGCGACACGATGCGCGCGGTCAGCGCGCGGGCGGCGCCGAGGTCATGCCGCAGCAAGGCGGCCGCGATCGGCGCGACGTGGTCGGCGAGGCTTTTCGCGCCGAGTGCGAACCACAGCAGCGCGATATGCAGCGCGGCCGCGAACGGCCACGGCAGCACGGTCGTGAGCCATGCGGCGATGGCGACCGGCGGCACGACCGCCGCGACCCCCGCGGCGACGCCGATCACGCGGCCGCGCCGGCCCGTGTTCAGCGCGCCTTCGATGCGCGCGGCGAGGCGGCCGAACGCGACGAGCGGGTGCCAGCCGGCCGGTTCGCCGATCGCGCGGTCGATGATCGCGGCCGCGACCGCGAACATCGCGACGACGGGCAGCGACAGCATCAGCATGACGGTGCTCCGGTCTTGAGGTCGAGCGGCAGCCCGGCGACGAGCAGCGTCACGCGTGTCGCGAGCGCGGCGACGCGCTGGTTCAGGCGGCCGAGTTCGTCGACGTAGCGGCGCGTGACCGACCCGAGCGGCACGACGCCGAGCCCGATTTCGTTACTGACGACGATCACCTTCGCGCGCGCGCCGCGCAACGCGTGCTCGAGCCGCTCGACCTGCGCCGCGTACTGCGCATCGTCGAGCGGTTCGCCGTCGGCGGGACACAGCAGGTTCGTGAGCCACAGCGTCAGGCAGTCGACGAGCAGGCACGCGTGCGGATCGTCGAGCCGTGCGAGCGTGCCGGCGAGATCGACGGGCGCGTCGGCGAAACCCCAGTCGGCCGGCCGGCGCGCGCGATGGTGCGCGATGCGCTCCGCGAACTCGGCATCGGCGGCGGTCGCGGTCGCGATGTAGGTGACGGGGAGGCCGCTGTCGGCGGCGAGCCGCTCGGCATGTGCGCTCTTGCCCGAGCGCGCGCCGCCGAGGACGAAGGTGAGGTCGTGCGGAATCATCGCGTGATTGTAACGGCGCGGGCAGGGCGGCGCGGGGGATAATGCGGCCTTTGCTTCGCGACGACCTTTACACGATGAATGCACCCGAGCCGCGGCCGCGCGGCACGCTGATGATCCAGGGCACGACGTCCGACGCGGGCAAGAGCACGCTGGTTGCCGGCCTGTGCCGGCTCGCCCGCCGCGCCGGCGCGCGCGTTGCGCCGTTCAAGCCGCAGAACATGGCGCTCAACAGCGCGGTGACGGCCGACGGCGGCGAGATCGGCCGCGCGCAGGCGCTGCAGGCCCTGGCCGCGGGCGTCGCGCCGCATACGGATTTCAACCCCGTGCTGCTGAAGCCGACGAGCGATCGCGGCGCGCAGGTGATCATTCACGGCAAGGCGCGCATGAACCTCAATGCGCGTGCGTATCACGACTACAAGCCGGTCGCGTTCGACGCGGTGCTCGAGTCATACGCGCGCCTGCGCGCCGGCTACGACACGGTGATCGTCGAGGGTGCCGGCAGCCCGGCCGAGATCAACCTGCGCGATGGCGACATCGCGAACATGGGATTTGCCGAACGCGTCGACTGCCCGGTCGTGCTGGTCGCCGACATCGACCGCGGCGGCGTGTTCGCGCATCTGGTCGGCACGCTCGCGTGCCTGTCGGACAGCGAGCGCGCGCGTGTGCGCGGCTTCGTGATCAACCGCTTCCGCGGCGATTTCAAGCTGCTCGAACCGGGGCTCGACTGGCTGCGCGCGCAAACGGGCAAGCCGGTGTTCGGCGTGCTGCCGTACCTGCACGGCCTGCTGCTCGACGCCGAGGACATGCTGCCCGCCCAGGCGCGCAGCGCCGCCGCACGGGGCGATGCCGGCGTGCTGCGCGTCGTCGTGCCGGCGCTGCCGCGCATCAGCAACCACACCGATTTCGATCCGCTGCGCGCGCATCCCCAGGTCGAATTCACGTACTGGAAGAGTGGCCCCGTACCGAACGCCGACCTGTTGATCCTGCCCGGTTCGAAGAGCGTGCAGCGCGATCTCGCGTGGCTGCGCGACGCGGGCTGGGACACGCTGATCCGTCGCCACCTGCGCTACGGCGGCAAGGTGATCGGCATCTGCGGCGGGATGCAGATGCTCGGCCGCACGCTCGACGATCCGCTCGGCCTCGAAGGCGCGCCCGGCAGCGTGCCGGGGCTCGGGCTGCTCGATTTCGACACGACGCTGCAGCCCGACAAGACGCTGAAGAACGTGGCGGGGCAGCTCGCGCTGCCGGGCGGGGCCGCGGTGCGCGGCTACGAGATCCACATGGGCGATACGCACGGGCCTGCGCTCGCGTCGCCCGCGCTGGCGCTGGCCGCCGACGCCGCGCGGGACGGCACACGCCCCGACGGCGCGGTGTCCGACGACGGCCAGATCCTCGCGACCTACGTGCACGGGCTGTTCGACTCGCCCGACGCCTGCACGGCGCTGCTCGCATGGGCCGGGCTCGACGGCGCGGAGCGCATCGACTATCCGGCGCTGCGCGAGGCATCGCTCGAACGGCTGGCCGACACGTTCGCGAACCATCTCGACCTCGACGCGCTGTACGCCGAGTTTCGTTGACGCGAGGCCGGCCCGTGCTCGCTTTTTCCGCCGGATCGCGTACAACACAGAAGGGCGGAGGTCCGCCTGGAGGAGTGCGACGATGAAGGCTCGATGGTGGTGGAGCGTGCTGCTCGCGGCGCTGCTGGGCGTGTCGGCGGTGGCGCACGCGTGCGATTCGTCCGCACCGGGCGGCAGCCAGTCCGGTTCCGGCGACGCCACACAAGGCAAGAGCGGTTACTGAAGCAGCCTGCGGGGCATGATCGGTCATGCCCCTTTTTACGCCCCGATTAACTCCATATAGGAATCAGTTAAAGCGAATTTGCGCGTTTATCGGTCGAATTGATTCGAATAGAGTGCGATCCATTCACACCACTCACAAAGGAATTCGCCATGAACCCCAATCGCCTCAACGATTTCGCCGCGACCCTGCTGCGCGTCGCGCTCGGCGTGTTGTACCTCGCGCACGTCGCGCAGAAGGTGTTCGTCTTCACGCTGCCCGGCACTGCGCAGTTCTTTGCGTCGATCGGCCTGCCGGGCTGGCTCGCGTACCTGACGACGTTCGTCGAACTGGCCGGCGGCCTGGCGCTGCTCGCGGGCTTTCGCGTGCGCGTCGCCGCGCTCGTGCTGCTGCCGTTCATGCTCGGCGCGGTTGCCGCGCATCTGCCGAACGGCTGGAGCTTCGCGTCACCGCACGGCGGCTGGGAATATCCGGCGTTCTGGGCCGTCACGCTTGCCGTGCAGGCGCTGCTGGGCGGCGGCGCGTTCGCGCTCGGCGCCCGGGAGGCCGCGGTTCAGCGTGTGTAAGGGGTAAGTCAGCGCACCCGGGGCGGCGCAACCCGTTCCGGTGACCCCCCGTTTGCCGATATCATCGCTCCCTGTATCCGCAATCGAGCGGCGCCTGCCAGGCGGCGGGCGCCGCGCGGCTTTTTCGGGGGAATTCATGACGGTGATCGTGGTGGCGAATCCGAAGGGCGGCGTGGGGAAGAGCACGCTGTCCACCAATCTTGCCGGCTTTTTCGCGGCGCAGGGCGCGTGGGTCGCGCTCGCCGACCTGGACCGGCAGCAGTCCGCGCATGCGTGGCTCGACCTGCGGCCGGCCGGATTGCCGCCGATCGAGGCATGGGAACTCGACCCGGACGCGCCGACGAAGCCGCCGCGAGGCCTCGAATATGCGGTGATCGATACGCCGGCCGGCCTGCACGGCAACCGGCTCAACGTCGCGCTGCAACTGGCCGACAAGGTGATCGTGCCGCTGCAGCCGTCGATGTTCGATATCCTGGCCACGCAGCAGTTTCTCGAGCGCCTCGCCGACGAGAAGGCCGTGCGCAAGGGCAACGTCGAGGTCGGGATCGTCGGGATGCGGGTCGATGCGCGCACGCGCTCGTCCGACCAGCTTCACCGCTTCGTCGAAGGGCTCGGCCTGCCGGTGCTCGGCTACGTGCGCGACACCCAGAACTACGTGCAGATCGCCGCGCACGGCCTGACGCTGTGGGACGTCGCGAAGAGCCGCGTCGAGAAGGATCTCGAGCAATGGCGGCCGATCGTCGAATGGGCCGAACGCCGGGCGCCGAAGGCAGGGAAGACGGAGAAGGCCGCCAAGGCGTCCTGATCGCGCGGCCGCCGGCGCGGCGCACGAAGAAATGAGAAAGGGCCGGATGCCGTCGAGTACGGCATCCGGCCCTTCGACCACAAGCGGCACCGCCGCGCCCGCGCGCCGCGGCACGCGGGCAGGCGGTCAGATCAGGTCCAGTTCTGCGTCGGCACGTGATCGCGGTGGCCCTTGATCTTGTTGCCGTCGTCCATGAACACGAGCTTCGGCTTCCAGCCGGCCTGCAGCTCGGCTTCGTCGACCATCGCGAAGGCCGCGATGATCACGAGGTCGCCGAGTTGCGCGCGACGCGCGGCCGAGCCGTTCAGCGAGATCATCCCGCTGCCGCGCTCACCCTTGATCGCGTAAGTCGAGAAGCGCTCGCCGTTGTTGATGTTCCAGATGTCGATCCGTTCGTTCTCGATGATGCCCGAGGCTTCGAGCAGGTCCTCGTCGATCGCGCACGAGCCTTCGTAGTGCAGCTCGCAGTGCGTGACGGCCGCACGGTGGATCTTCGATTTGAGCATGTGGCGCTGCATGGTGTCTCCGTGATGCGTGAGAGGCGCGGGCGGGGCGGCCCGTCAGATTTCCAGGTTGTCGATGAGGCGCGTCGCGCCGAGCTTCGCGGCGGCGACGACGACGAGCGGTTCGCCGGCTTCGAGCTGGGCCGCGTCCGGCGCGATCAGGTTCGCGCGGCGGCGGATCGAGATGTAGTCGGGCGCCCAGCCGCGGCCGGCCAGATGCGTGCGGGCCAGTTCCTCGAGCTTGCCGAGGTCGCGCTCGCCGCCGAGCACGCTTTCGCGGATGCGCTGCAGCGTCTTCGCGAGCTCGGGCGCCTCGCCGCGCTCGTCGGCCGACAGGTAGCGATTGCGCGACGACAGCGCGAGGCCGTCCTCGTCGCGCACGGTTTCGGCGGCGATGATGTCGACCGGCAGCGCGAGCTGCTGGCACATGCGGCGCACGATCATCAGCTGCTGGTAGTCCTTCTTGCCGAACACGGCGACGCGCGGCTGCACGCAGGCCATCAGCTTCGCCACGACCGTGCACACGCCGGTGAAGAAGCCGGGCCGGAATTCCCCTTCGAGGATCCCGCCGAGATCGTCCGGCGGCAGCACACGGTATTCCTGCGGTTCCGGGTACATGTCGCGCTCGGTCGGCGCGAACAGCACGTAGACGTTTTCCTTCTGCAGCTTCTCGATATCGTCCTGGAGCGTGCGCGGATACTTGTCGAAATCCTCGTTCGGGCCGAATTGCAGCCGGTTGACGAAGATGCTCGCCACGACCGGGTCGCCGTGCTGGCGCGCGAGGCGCATCAGCGACAGGTGCCCTTCGTGCAGGTTGCCCATCGTCGGCACGAACGCCGTGCGGTTCTGTCCGCGCAGCTGGTCGCGCAGTTCATGGATCGAGCTGATGACTTTCATGATCGGGTAGCGGGTTCCTCGCGCTGGCGCGCGTTGGCGCCGCAGCAGCGGCGTCGGGGTCGAAGCGGAGAACGCCGGCGCGCGGGCGGCGCATCGGGCGTCGGCGGATTGTAGAGGATTTGGCCGCCAAACGCATCGAAAAAAGAACGATCGTTCACTTTTTAATCGGGCGTGCCGGCAACCCCGCGCGCGGCCGCGCTGGACTGCGGCGTAGCGGCGAGCGTGCCGGGATGAATCGGGAGAACGGGAAGGGCGGGCGCGGGTGTTACGCGGGCAGGTACGCGAGACGCACGTAGATCGGCGCGAACGGCTCGGCCTGCGTGATTTCGAGGAGCGACTCGCGCGCGAGTTCGAGCATCGCGATGAAATTCACGACGACGACCGGCACGCCGCGCGACGTGTCGAACAGCTCGGCGAACTCCATGAAGCGCGCGTTCTGCAGCCGGCGCAGGATCAGGCTCATGTGCTCGCGCACCGACAGCTCCTCGCGCGAGATCTTGTGGTGCTGGACGAGCTTCGCGCGCTTGAGCACGTCGGCCCATGCGGCGCGCAGGTCGTCCGAATTCACGTCGGGGAAGCGCGGCGTGACGCTCTGCTCGATGTAGACCTCGGCGCGCAGGAAGTCGCGGCCGAGCTGCGGCAATTGGTCGAGCCGCTGCGCGGCGAGCTTCATCTGCTCGTATTCGAGCAGGCGGCGCACGAGTTCGGCGCGCGGATCCTCGGCTTCCTCGCCGGTGTCGGCCTTCTTGACCGGCAGCAGCATCCGCGACTTGATCTCGATCAGCATCGCGGCCATCAGCAGGTACTCGGCCGCCAGCTCGAGGTTCGACGTGCGGATCTGGTCGACGTAGCCCAGGTATTGCGCGGTGACCTGCGCCATCGGGATGTCGAGCACGTTGAAGTTCTGCTTGCGGATCAGGTAGAGCAGCAGGTCGAGCGGGCCTTCGAAGGTCTCGAGGAAGACCTCGAGCGCATCGGGCGGGATGTAGAGATCCTGCGGCAGCTTGAAGAGCGGCTCGCCGTACAGGCGAGCGAATGCCGCGACGCCGTCGACCGTGTCGGGCGTCGAGTCGGCGCCCGCGGGCGCGGCGATCGCGTCGTCCTGCCGGGCGGCGCTGGCCTCGTCGGCGGCGCTCACGTCGTCAGAAGTTCTGGTAGTAGACGTACGGCGTTTGCTTCACGCGCGATTCCTGCTGCTCGGCGCGCTCTTCGAGGTCGATCGGCTGCTTGTCCCACAGCAGGGAACGGCCCTTGCGTTGCTCGTCCTCGAGCGTCGGCTTCTGCTGCTTGAGCTGGTTCAGGAACTGCGTGACATCGGACTGGTACGGCATGGCTGGGTTTTCCGTTTCGGGCGACGCACGATGCGCCGGATTCACGATGGCGGGATTTTACCGCATCGCGGGAACGGCCGGCTATTTCTCGCCCGTCGTGCGCACCGACGTGCGCACGCGCGACGGCAAGCGCGACGTGCGCATCGCGGTCGATCCGGGCAAGCAGACGATCGTGTCGAGCGTCGACCTGACGTTCAAGGGGCCCATCGACACCGAGGATCCGAAGCAGGAGGCCGCGACCCGTTTCGCGTTCTCGCTGAAGCCGGGCGATCCGTTCACGCAGTCCGACTGGGACGGCGCGAAGGGCGCGGCGCTCAGGCAACTGCAGTCGCACCGCTATCTCGGCGGGAAGATCGCGTCGTCGGAGGCGCGCATCGACCCGCGCACGCAGCGCGCGATGCTCGCGGTCACGTTCGACAGCGGCCCGACGTTCACGATCGGCAAGGTCGACGTCGACGGCGTGCGGCGCTATCCGGAAAAGATCGTCACGAACGTCAATCCGCTGTCGGAAGGCGAGATCTACGACGTGCAGCGGATCACCGAACTGCAGCGGCAGTTGCAGAACACGCCGTATTACGCGAGCGTCGCGATCGACGTCGGCGACGATACGGCGAAGCCCGAGCGCACGCCCGTGCACGTGAAGGTCAGCGAGTTTCCGTACAACAACATCCGCGGCGGCGTCGGCTTTGCCACCGATACCGGGCCGCACGTGCAGGGCTCCTATACGTATCTCGACACGTTCGGCGCCGCGTGGCCGCTGACCGTGTCGGGCCGGCTCGACCAGATCCAGCAATACGGGCAGGTCCAGCTGTCGATGCCGCCGGGCGAGAAGGGCTGGACCAACAGCGTGCTCGCGTCGTACACGAACACCAACGTGTCGGACACGCGCATCTACAGCGCGCGGGTCGGCGTGCAGCGCACGCGCACCGGCCAGTTCATCGACTATGCGTATTCGCTGATGTACTACCAGGACCGGCTCGACCAGAACGGCGCCGGGCCGACCACGAGCCGCGCGCTCGTGCCCCAATGGGCGTGGACGCGCCGCAACGTCGACGATCCGCTGTTTCCGCGGTCGGGCAACCTGATCCACGCGGAGGCCGGCTTCGCGGTCAAGGGCGTGCTGACCGACCAGTCCTTCATCCGCGGCTACGCACGCGGCCAGCAGTACCTGCCGATCGGCAAGCGCGACCTGTTCGTGTTCCGCGCGGAGCTCGGCGGCGTGTTCACGAGCGGCAGCTCGACCGGCGTGCCGGCGTCGCTGCTGTTCCGCGCGGGCGGCTCGAACTCGGTGCGCGGCTACGGCTACCAGAGCATCGGTAACAGCGTCGACGGCTCCGTGCTGCCGACCAAGTACCTGATGACGGGCACCGCCGAATACCAGCACTGGTTCAACCGCGACTGGGGCGCGGCGACGTTCTTCGACATCGGCACCGCCACCGATGCGTGGGGCGAGCGCGTGTTCTACCCGGGTGTCGGCATCGGCGCGCGCTGGCGCCGCCGCTCGATACGCGTGCGCCCGATTACGGGCAGCCGTATGCGGTGCCGCCGGTCGCGCAGCAGACGCGGCAGACGCCTGACCGGATCGGCGTCTATCTGCAGGATCAGGTGCGTTGGGAT
>NZ_JAAGPC010000207.1:0-14323 GCF_017104595.1 Burkholderia sp. Tr-20390
CCTGCCGTCCGGCAGTTGCGGTGCGCGACCGAGCACGGCGGCGATCTGCTGCGGCGTCACGTGGCCCGGGCGCAGCAGCGCCGGGAAGCCGCGCGACAGGTCCAGAATCGTCGATTCGATACCGACTTCCGATGCGCCGCCGTCGAGCACGTGCACGGTGTCGCCGAATTCGTCGCGTACGTGCTGCGCGGTGGTCGGGCTCACATGGCCAAACCGGTTCGCGGACGGCGCAGCCACGCCGCCATGCCCGCCGCGCCGCGCGCTGAACGCGGCCAGCAGCGCCTGTGCGACCGGATGCGACGGACAGCGCAGCCCGACCGAATCCTGGCCGCCGCTCACGGCGTCCGGGATGCGCGCGTGGCGCTTCAGGATCAGCGTCAGCGGGCCCGGCCAGAACGCATCGATCAACGCCTGCGCGTCGGCCGGCAGATCGTCGGCCCAGTAGCCGGGATCGCCGCCCGGCGGCAGATGCACGATCACCGGATGATTCGCGGGCCGCCCCTTCGCCGCGTAGATGCGCGCGACGGCCTCGGGATTCGCCGCATCGCCGCCGAGCCCGTAGACGGTTTCGGTCGGAAACGCGACGAGCTGGCCCGCGTCGAGCAACGCGGCGGCCGCGTCGATCTGAGCAGCCGTCACGGCGTTCGGGAGATCGATGGACATCGGCTGGCGTCTCAGTCGAGCGGCACGCGCAGCAGCTGCGCGCACGCGGTGGCCGCGGCAACGGCTTCGTCGCGCGTTTCGGCCGTGAAGTTCACGTGGCCCATCTTGCGGCCGACGCGCGCGTCTTCCTTGCCGTACAGGTGCAGGTGCGCGGTCGGCATCGCCGCGACCGTGTCCCACGGCGGCGTGACGGCATCGGCCGCCGCACCGTTCGGGAACCACACGTCGCCGAGGATGTTCAGCATCGCGGCCGGCGAATGCTGGCGCGGGTTGCCGAGCGGCATGCGCGTCATGGCACGCACCTGCTGCTCGAACTGGCTCGTTGCGCACGCATCGACCGTGTAGTGGCCGGAATTGTGCGGGCGCGGCGCCATCTCGTTCGCGACGAACGAACCGTCTTCCAGCACGAAGAATTCGACGCACAGCACGCCGACGTAGCCGAGCGTATCGGCGATCCGCACGGCGGCCTGCTGCGCCGCTTCGACACGCGCGGCATCGGCGGCCGGCGCGGGCACGACCGTCAGCGCGAGGATGCCGTTGTGGTGCGCATTCTGCGCGAGCGGGAACGCGGCCGAGCGGCCGTCCGCGCCACGCGCGATCAGCGCCGACACTTCGTATTTCAGCGGCAGGCGCTTTTCGAGCACGCACGGCACGCCGTTCAGCGCCGCATGCGCGTCGCGCGCTTCCTGTGCGGTGCTCACGCGCACCTGGCCCTTGCCGTCGTAGCCGAGGCGCGCCGTCTTCAGGATGCCCGGCAGCACCGCGTCGAGCGCGGCATCGTCGAGCGCGGCGAGCGCCGCCGACGATTCGATCACGACGTGCGGCGCGACGGGCACGCCCGACGCTTCGATGAAGCGCTTCTCCGCGATCCGGTCCTGCGCGACCGCGACACAGCGGCCGGCCGGTGCGACGAACGTCGTGCGCGCGAGGAAATCGAGGCTCGCGGCCGGCACGTTCTCGAACTCCGTCGATACCGCGTCGCACAGGTCGGCCAGTTCGGCGAGCGCGGCTTCGTCGTCGTAGGCCGCGCGCAGGTGGCGGTCGGCGACCGCGCCGGCGGGGCTCGTCGGATCGGGATCGAGCACGGCGACGCGATAGCCCATCGACTGGGCGGCAAAGCAGAACATGCGGCCGAGCTGGCCACCGCCGACCATGCCAAGCCACGCGCCGGGCAGGATCGGGGAAACGGAATCAGGAGTTGCGGTCATGTCAGTGGTCGGTCGCGGCGGGCGCTGCCCGCCGCAAGTGGGGAGGTCAGGCAGCCGCCCGAATGGCCGGGCGGCCGCCGGTGCGCCGTCATTCCAGCGGCGGCAGCACCATCGCGTGCGCGGCTTCGTTCTGGCGCACGCGGAACGCGGCGAGGCGGTTCGCATAGTCGACCGAGTTGCCGGACAGGATCGACACCGCGAACAGCGCGGCATTTGCAGCGCCGGCCTCGCCGATCGCGAACGTCGCGACGGGCACGCCCTTCGGCATCTGCACGATCGAGTGCAGCGAATCGACACCCTTCAGGTACTTGCTCGCGACCGGCACGCCGAGCACCGGCACCGTGGTCTTCGCGGCCAGCATGCCGGGCAGGTGCGCGGCGCCGCCGGCGCCCGCGATGATCGCGCGCAGCCCGCGCTCGCGCGCCTTCTCCGCATAGTCGAACATCTCGTCGGGCATCCGGTGCGCGGACACGACCTTCGCTTCGTACGGCACGCCGAATTCCTGCAGGATGGCGACCGCATGCTTCATCACGTCCCAGTCGGAACTCGAACCCATCAGCACGCCGACGAGCGGCGCGCTGTGCGTGTGGGCAGTCTGAACTTCGCTCATGTGTTCCGTTCCCCGATCAGGCCAGCGACTGGCCCGTGATGCGCTCGAGCGCTTCCTGGTACTTCGCGGCCGTCTTCTCGACCACGTCGGCCGGCAGTGCCGGCGCCGGCGCCGTCTTGCCCCACGGCTGCGCCTCGAGCCAGTCGCGCACGAACTGCTTGTCGAACGACGGCGGGTTCGTGCCGACTTCGTACTGGTCGGCCGGCCAGAAGCGCGACGAATCGGCGGTCAGCACTTCGTCCATCAGGTACAGCTGGCCGTGGTTGTCGAGGCCGAATTCGAACTTCGTGTCGGCGATGATGATGCCGCGCGTGGCCGCGTAGTCGGCCGCTTCCTTGTACAGCTTGATCGAGATGTCGCGGATCGTCGCGGCCAGCTCGGTGCCGATGCGGCGCTCGGTTTCCTCGAACGTGATGTTCTCGTCGTGCTCGCCCATCTCGGCCTTCGCGGCCGGCGTGAAGATCGGCTCGGGCAGCTTCTGCGCGTTCTGCAGGCCTTCCGGCAGCTGCACGCCGCACACGGCGCCCGACGCCTGGTATTCCTTCCAGCCGCTGCCGGCCAGGTAGCCGCGCACGACCGCTTCGATCATGATCGGCTCGAGGCGCTTGACGACCACGCCGCGGCCCTTCACCTGCTCGACCTCGTCGGCCGCGACGACGGCTTCCGGCGCGTCGCCCGTCAGGTGGTTCGGCACGATGTGCGCGAGCTTGTCGAACCAGAAGTTCGCCATCTGGTTCAGCACGCGGCCCTTGTTCGGAATCGGCTCGCCCATCACCACGTCGAATGCCGACAGGCGATCGGTCGTGACGATCAGGAGCTTGTCGTTGCCGACCGCGTAGTTATCGCGGACCTTGCCGCGACCGAGGAGCGGCAGCGAGCGGAGCGTGGATTCGTAGAGGGTAGACATCGTCTTTTCGCAGATAAGGAGCCAAACAAAAAGGGAAACGCCGTTCCCCGCGGCAGGCGGGAACGGCGGTCTTGCAATACGTCGGCGAACCGCCGGGCGACGGCGCCCGGGCGGTTGCCGGCCGGCCCTCGTTCGGCCGGACGGAGCAGCTGCGGGGCCGGATCAGATCCGGCCGGACAGCCTTGCCGTTGCCCACATCGGGCGCGGCAATCGTACTACAGTCTCAGCGCACGACCTGTGCGAGCGCGCCGGACTTGTACTGCTCGGCGATCTTGTCGAGCGCCACCGGCTTGATCTTGCCGGCCTGGCCTTCGCAGCCGAACGCGAGGTAGCGGTCGACGCAGACCTGCTTCGCCGCTTCGCGCGCGGGCTTCAGGTAGTCGCGCGGATCGAACTTGCCCGGGTTCTCGAACAGGTAGCGGCGGATCGCACCGGTGATCGCCAGACGCAGGTCGGTGTCGATGTTGATCTTGCGCACGCCGTGCTTGATGCCTTCCTGGATTTCCTCGACCGGCACGCCGTAGGTTTCCTTCATGTCGCCGCCGAATTCGCGGATCTCGGCCAGCAGTTCCTGCGGCACCGACGACGAACCGTGCATCACCAGGTGGGTGTTCGGGATGCGCGCGTGGATTTCCTTGATGCGCTGGATCGACAGGATGTCGCCCGTCGGCTTCTTCGAGAACTTGTACGCGCCGTGCGACGTGCCGATCGCGATCGCGAGCGCATCGCACTGCGTGAGCTTCACGAAGTCGGCGGCCTGCTCCGGATCGGTCAGCAGCTGCTCGCGGGTCATCGTGCCTTCCGCGCCGTGGCCGTCTTCCTTGTCGCCCTTCATCGTCTCGAGCGAGCCGAGCACGCCGAGCTCGGCTTCGACCGTCACGCCGATCGAGTGCGCCATCTCGACGACCTTGCGCGACACGTCGACGTTGTACTCGTACGATGCGACCGTCTTGCCGTCGGCTTCCAGCGAACCGTCCATCATCACGCTGGTGAAGCCGCTGCGGATCGCGGCCATGCAGACTGCCGGCGACTGGCCGTGATCCTGGTGCATCACGACCGGGATGTGCGGGTACGACTCGACCGCTGCTTCGATCAGGTGGCGCAGGAACGGCTCGCCCGCGTACTTACGCGCGCCGGCCGATGCCTGCATGATCACGGGCGCGCCGACCTGGTCCGCCGCCGCCATGATCGCCTGGACCTGTTCCAGGTTGTTCACGTTGAAGGCCGGCAGGCCGTAACCGTGTTCTGCCGCGTGGTCCAGCAATTGACGCATTGATACGAGAGGCATTGTGGAACTCCATGGAATGAAAACCGGTGCGCCCTGACGCCGGCGCGGCGCTCGCTCCCGGTCGAACCCGGGGTGGCGCGGCGCGGCTGAGCGTCGAATAGCCGCATTTTATCGCGAAGCGCCTCCGATTCCGACCGCCCGGTGGCGCCGACTCGCAATTTGTTACGTTCGCACGGCACAATGCGGGCAAAAATGAGAAAAAAAGCCGCGCGGGGCTTCGGACCCCACGCGGCTTTCGCGCGAAAAACGGTGCCGGATCGATTTTTCAGCCGACCGGGGCGGCCGGCAGGCCGGCCCGAGGTTCAGCAGGCGCTCAATAGTGCTCGCCGACCCGCACGATCTTCAGCGTGTTGGTGCCGCCCGCCTGCCCCATCGGCTCGCCGACGGTCAGCACGACCATGTCGCCGTGCTGCACGTAGCCCTGCTTGACGACGATTTCGAGCGCCGCCTGCAGCGCCGAGTCGCGGTCGCTGTTGAAGTCGACGTGCAGCGGCGTCACGTTGCGGTACAGCGCCATCGTGCGCTCGCTGCCGACGCGCGGCGTCAGCGCGAAGATCGGCACGTGCGTGTAGTGACGCGACATCCACAGCGCGGTCGCGCCCGATTCGGTCAGCGCGATGATCGCCTTCGCCCCCAGGTGGTACGCGGTGAACAGCGCGCCCATCGCGATCGACTGGTCGATCCGCGTGAACGTGCGGTCGAGGAAATCCTTGTCCAGCTCGACTTCTTCCGACTTTTCCGCCTCGACGCACACGGCCGCCATCGTCTCGATCGTGACGACCGGATACTTGCCGGCGGCCGTCTCGGCCGACAGCATCACCGCGTCGGTGCCGTCGAGCACCGCGTTCGCGACGTCCGACACTTCCGCGCGGGTCGGCACCGGCGCGTGGATCATCGATTCCATCATCTGCGTCGCGGTGATCACGAGCTTGTTCGACTCGCGCGCCATCCGGATCATGCGCTTCTGCAGCGCCGGCACGGCCGCGTTGCCCACTTCCACCGCGAGGTCGCCACGCGCGACCATGATGCCGTCGGACGCGTCGAGAATGCTTTGCAGCGCCGGAATCGCTTCCGCACGCTCGATCTTCGCGATCATCTTCGGCTTGATGCCGTACGGCGCGCCCGCGATGTTCGCGAGCTGGCGCGCCATTTCCATGTCGGTCGCGTTCTTCGGGAACGACACCGCCACCAGGTCCGCGCCGAGCGACATCGCGGTGCGGATGTCTTCCATGTCCTTCGCGGTCAGCGCGGGCGCCGACAGCCCGCCGCCCTGGCGGTTGATGCCCTTGTTGTTCGACAGCTCGCCGCCCACCTTGACGATCGTGTGGATCTCGTCGCCGAGCACGCGCTCGACGGTCAGCACGATCAGGCCGTCGTTCAGCAGCAGCAGGTCGCCCGTGCGCAGGTCACGCGGCAGCTCCTTGTAGTCGAGCCCGACGCGCTCGTCGTTGCCCAGCTCGCAGCCCGCGTCGAGGATGAAGGCCTGGCCCGGCTCGAGCGTCGTCTTGCCGTTCTCGAACTTGCCGACGCGGATCTTCGGGCCCTGGAGGTCGGCCATGATCGCGATCTCGCGGCCGACCTTGCGGGCGGCCTCGCGCACCATCTCGGCGCGCTGGCGGTGATCGTCGGCCGTGCCGTGCGAAAAATTGAGCCGCACGACGTCGAGGCCCGCCTGCATCATCTGCAGCAGAATCTCCGGCGAACTGGAAGCCGGGCCGATCGTGGCGACTATCTTGGTGGCGCGCTGCATGAAACTCCTCATCTGGATCAAGGTGGATGCGCTGGGTGAAACGCTGCGAGAGCCGGAAGCGGCAGGCCCAGCGGCCGCCGCTCCGGGGGGCGTGCCGGTGCTTGCGCCCGGCATCGCTTTGTTCTGAATCTCGTGGTGCTGCTCGGCCGCGTCGCCGGCGGCCGCCGGTGCGCGCGGGGCGGAGTTCGCCCGCGTGGGCGCGCGTTTGCGCTTGCCCGCGCCGGCCGTCGGCTCCGCTTTCGCGGAGCGCGCGGCCTTCGTCACCCCTGCGCGCGCCGCCACGCTCAGGCCGCCCGCGTTTCCAGCACTTCCACCGCCGGCAGCTTCTTCCCCTCGAGGAACTCGAGGAAGGCGCCGCCGCCCGTCGAGATGTAGCTGACCTGGTCATGGATGCCGTACTTCGCGATGGCCGCGAGCGTGTCGCCGCCGCCCGCGATCGAGAACGCGGACGATTTGGCGATCGCTTCGGCGAGCGTCTTGGTGCCGTTGCCGAACTGGTCGAACTCGAACACGCCGACCGGGCCGTTCCACACGATCGTGCCGGCCTTCTCGAGCTGGCTCGCGAGCGCCTTGGCGGTATCCGGGCCGATGTCGAGGATCATGTCGTCCGCTTCGATGTCGGCGACCTGCTTCACCGTGGCCGCGGCCGTCGGCGAGAATTCCTTGGCCGTCACGACGTCGGTCGGGATCGGCACCGATGCGCCGCGCTCGCGCGCTTCGTCGATGATCGCCTTCGCCTCGTTGACGAGGTCGGCTTCCGCAAGCGACTTGCCGATCGACAGGCCGGCCGCGAGCATGAACGTGTTCGCGATGCCGCCGCCGACGATCAGCTGGTCGACCTTGCCGGCCAGCGACTTCAGGATCGTGAGCTTGGTCGACACCTTCGAGCCGGCGACGATCGCCACCAGCGGGCGGGCCGGGTTGCCGAGCGCCTTGCCGAGCGCGTCGAGTTCGGCGGCCAGCAGCGGGCCCGCGCACGCGACCGGCGCGTACTTCGCGATCCCGTGGGTGGTCGCTTCCGCGCGGTGCGCGGTGCCGAACGCGTCGTTCACGTACACGTCGCAGAGCTTCGCCATCTTCTGCGCGAGCTCGTCCGAATTCTTCTTCTCGCCCTTGTTCACGCGGCAGTTCTCGAGCAGCACGACCTGGCCCGGCGCGACGTTCACGCCGTTCTCGACCCAGTTCGACACGAGCGGCACGTCACGGCCGAGCAGCTCGGCGAGGCGCTTCGCGACCGGCGCGAGCGAATCTTCCGGCTTGAATTCGCCCTCGGTCGGGCGGCCGAGGTGCGACGTGACCATCACGGCCGCGCCGGCGTCGAGCGCGGCCTGGATGGCCGGCACGGACGCGCGCACGCGCGTGTCTTCGGTGATGTTGCCCTGGTCGTCCTGCGGGACGTTCAGGTCGGCACGGATGAATACCCGCTTGCCGGCGAGCTGGCCGGCGGCGATCAGGTCGGTAAGACGCTTGACTTGGCTCATGTTGGACAAATTGAAGTAGTGGATGGGGAAAGGGGGTTCACGCTGGACGTGCGCGGGCTGCCGCGAAAGGGCGCCGGATGCGGCCGTGGCTGGCGGTTCGCATGACGCGCACGGGTAAAAAATCTCGAACGGGCATTCTAGCCGATCCACCCGGCAGACTGACCCGCGGGCGGCGAATTCCGCCTATTTGGGATCGCGCGCGGGAACGGACCCATTGCCGCAACGCAGCAATGCACGCGCGCAAGCGGCCGGTTACCCGGCGGGCCTGAGCGGCGGCCCATCAGAAGACCAGGCGCAGCCCGGTGAAGACGAGCATCCCGACGACGATCGTGCCGAGCATGCTGCGCCGCCACAGGAACCAGCCGAGGCCGGCGAGCGCCGCGTAGAACGGATGGTTGGACAACGCGAACGACAGCCCGGCCGGCGTTTCGAGCACGTCGGGCAGCACGACGGCGACCAGTGCCGCCGCCGGCGCGTAGCGCATTGCGCGCTGCGCGCGCTCGGGCAGCACGGTGCGTTCGCCGCCGATCAGGAACAGCGCGCGCGTGACGGCCGTGACGATCGTCATCCCGATGATGACGATCCAGATTTCCGTCTCGCTCAATCGATTTCCTTTTCGTGCACGGTTTCGGTGCGGATGCGCCGCCAGTCGGCCCGCTCGACGAAGAAATCGGCCGTGCAGCCGGCCGCGAGCGCGGCGAGCACCGCGAGCGGCAGCGCGAGGCGGTACGGCAGGTCGAACGCGATGAGCGACACGACACCGGCGACCGCGACGGCCGCGAGCGTCGAGCGGTTCGCGACCGCCGACACCATGATGGGGATCAGCGCGAGCGTGCCGGCCAGTTCCAGCCCCCAGCTCGCGGGAAAGAAGCTCGCGAGCAGGATGCCAGCGAGCGACGACACCTGCCACGACAGCCAGCTCGCGAGCGCCATCCCCCAGAAATACGCTTCCTTGCCGGGCACGTGGCCGTACGCGAAGCCCTGTTTCTGGAACAGCAGGTAGATCACGTCGCCGTTGAAATAGCCGATCGCGAGGCGCCGCCACAGCGGCAGGTAGGAAAAATGGGGAGCAAGCCCGGCGCTGAAGATCACGAAGCGCGTGTTGACCATCGCGGCCGTGAGCAGGATGGTCCAGATCGGCAGCTTCGCCGCGAGGAGCGGCAGCACCGCGAGCTGCGACGAGCCCGCGTAGACCAGCAGCGACATCGCGCTCGCCTGCCAGAGGGTCATGACCGACTTGCTCATCGCGATGCCGGTGACGAGCCCCCACGAGAAAATCGCCATCAGCGTCGGGGAATAGTCGCGCGCGCCCTGGATCAGCGCGAAGCGGTCGGTGGCGGACAATCGAGCGAGCATGGGAAGCGGGCCGCAGCGGGCGGTTCGTCGGGGCGCCGGCGCCTCCTGCCGGGTCGACCCTTCGTTATTGGAATCGGTACCGGGCGATTATAGCGCCGGCCCCGCGCCGACCGACCGGATCGCCTTCAAATGACGCTAAAATATGCGTCTTTCCGGCTCAACGCTGCATACAACCGCATCCCAGGAGAAATCTATGTCAATGGCCGACCGCGACGGCAAGATCTGGATGGACGGCAAGCTGATCGACTGGCGCGACGCCAAGATCCACGTCCTGACCCACACGCTGCACTACGGCATGGGCGTCTTCGAGGGCGTGCGCGCGTACAAGTCGGCCGACGGCAGCACCGCGATCTTCCGCCTGTACGAGCACACGAAACGTCTGCTGAATTCGGCGAAGATCTTCCAGATGGACGTGCCGTTCGACCGGGAAACGCTCGAAGCCGCGCAACTCGAAGTCGTGCGCGAGAACCAGCTCGAGTCGTGCTACCTGCGCCCGATCATCTGGGTCGGTTCGGAAAAGCTCGGCGTGGCCGCGAAGGGCAACACGATCCACGTCGCGATCGCCGCATGGCCGTGGGGCGCGTACCTCGGCGAGGAAGGCCTCGCGAAGGGCATCCGCGTGAAGACGTCGTCGTTCACGCGCCACCACGTGAACGTGTCGATGGTGCGCGCGAAGGCGTCGGGCTGGTACGTGAACTCGATCCTCGCGAACCAGGAAGCCACCGCGGACGGCTACGACGAAGCGCTGCTGCTCGACGTCGACGGCTACGTGTCGGAAGGCTCCGGCGAGAACTTCTTCCTGGTGAACAACGGCAAGCTGTACACGCCCGACCTGTCGTCGTGCCTCGACGGCATCACGCGCGATACCGTCATCACGCTCGCGAAGGACGCCGGCATCGAGGTCATCGAGAAGCGCATCACGCGCGACGAGGTCTACACGGCCGACGAGGCGTTCTTCACCGGCACGGCCGCTGAAGTCACGCCGATCCGCGAGCTCGACAACCGCACGATCGGCAGCGGCGCGCGCGGCCCCGTCACGGAAAAGCTCCAGTCGGCGTTTTTCGATATCGTGTCGGGCAAGAACGCGAAGTACGCGAACTGGCTGACGAAGGTCTGAGCGCGCCGCGCCACCGACCGCCCCACAAAAGAGTGATAAGAGAAAGTCTCATGAGTGAAATCAAGGAAATGCCGCTGGTCGAGCTGACGGCCAAGGATCTTCCCGCGTACTGCCCGAACCCGGCCATGGCGCGCTGGAGCGCCCACCCGCGCGTCTTCATCGACGTCTCGCACGGCGAGGCACGCTGCCCGTACTGCGGCACGCGCTACAAGCTGCGTGACGGCGAGGTCGTCAAGGGCCACTGAGCCCCGGCGGCCGGGCCTGCAGGCTGATGCAGGCCCGGCGCCCGCCCAGGCGGCGCAGCCGGATTGCCGGCGCGCCGCCGTTCTCCATTCTGGCAACCCGAACGCGGCGCCTGAGCGCCGTGCTTCATTACGACATCGGAAGTCGACCTGATGCGTCGAGCGCTGGTTATCGCACCGAACTGGATCGGTGACGCATTGATGGCGCAGCCGCTTTTTGCGCTGCTGAAGAAAAACCATCCCCGCATCGCGATCGATGCCGTCGCGCCCTCGTGGGTCGCGCCCGTGCTCGAGCGGATGCCCGAGATCCACGATGTCTACGCGACCGATCTCGCGCACGGCAAGCTGCAACTGCTGCGCCGCTGGCAGCTCGCGAGCGACCTGCGCGACGTCGGCTACGACGCGGCGTACGTGCTGCCGAACTCGCTGAAATCCGCGGTGATCCCGTGGCTCGCGAACATCCCGCTGCGGGTCGGCTACACGGGCGAGCACCGCTACGGGCTGCTGAACGTGCGGCACGCGAACCCGGACAAATCGGGCGAGCGGCCGCCGATGACGGCCCACTATGCGGCGCTCGCGTACGCGCCGGGCGCGAAGCTGCCCGAGTCGATGAAGACGCTGCCCGCGCCGCGCCTCGACGCCGATCTCAACGAGACGGCGCGCGTGTCCGCCCGTTTCAATCTCGATACACGCAAGCCGCTCGTCGTGTTCTGCCCGGGCGCGGAATACGGCCCGGCCAAGCGCTGGCCGCCCGAGCATTTCGCGTCGCTCGCCACCATCGTCCACCAGTCGTTCCCGTACACGCAGATCGTCGCGCTCGGCTCGCAGAAGGACGCCGCGGCCGCGCAGGCGATCGCCGACCACGCGCCGAACGTGCGCAATCTGTGCGGACAGACGTCGCTGTCGGAGGCGTGCGCGCTGATCGCGCGCGCGAACGCGGTGGTCACCAACGATTCGGGGCTGATGCACGTTGCCGCCGCGCTACGCCGGCCGCTCGTCGCGCTGTACGGATCGACCGATCCGCGCCACACCCCTCCGCTGTCGGACCTGGCGAAGGTACAATGGCTTCATCTCGAATGCAGTCCCTGCTTCGAACGCGAGTGCCCGCTCGGCCACCTGAAGTGCCTGCGCGAACTCGGTCCCGAGCAGGTATTCGGCGATTTGCGCGGCATGCTCGTCGGGCAGCGCTGACCCTGGCCGGCAGCGTCGCACGGCGCGCCGGGCAATCCGATTCACCGGTGTACGGCGGCTCCATCCGGGCCGCCGTGCTGAATACGGCGCGCGACGCGCGCGAGAGATAACCCCGATGCCACGTTTTGCCCGCCTCTTCGAAGCCGCCGCCGATACGCTGAACGCCTACTACCAGGCCGTCGCCGATGCCAATCTCGACGCGCTGCTGGGACTGTGGATCGACGAGGATTTCGCCAGCTGCGTATGGGCGGACGGCGAGCATCTGCACGGCCTCGACCAGATCCGCAGCGGGCTCGCCAACCGGCTCGCCACGCGCCCCGTGACGATCGAGCCGCTCGACATCCGCGTGTACGACAGCCTCGGCACGGTCGTCTATACGATCGCCGAAGCGCATCAGCAGGCCGACCTGACGGCCGAACCCGACATGGTTTTCGCGACGTACGTGATGATTCACGAACGTGGCGAATGGCGCATCGCGCACATTCACGCGAGCCCGATTCCCGAACAAGCGGCCGGACAATTCGCCGCGAAGATCCGTCATGGGCAGGGTCCGCTGCACTGACGAAAAGACGAAGCAACGCATACGCGGGGCGATCATGAGTACGGCTTCTCCGCCCACCTCGCCGCTGACCGGGGCCCCGGCCCCCGACGACGACATACTGCGCTATCGCGCACCACGCTGGCTGCCCAACAGCCATGCGCAAACCATCGTGCCCGCGCTGTTCGCGCGGCGTCCCGTCGTCGCTTACCGACGAGAGCGATGGGAAACCCCCGATCACGACTTCATCGATCTCGACTGGGTCGCGCATCTCGACAGCGCGGCGCCGGCGCCCGATGCGCCGCTGTTCGTGCTGTTCCACGGCCTCGAAGGCAGCTCCGGCTCGCACTACGCGCTCGCGATGATGGCCGCCGCACGCGCGAAGGGCTGGCACGCCGTCGTGCCGCACTTCCGCAGTTGCAGCGGCGAGATCAACCGCCAGCCGCGCTTCTACCATCTCGCCGATAGCGCCGAAGTCGACTGGATCCTGCGCCGGCTCGCCGCGCAGCATCGCGGGCCGCTCGTCGCGGCCGGTGTGTCGCTCGGCGGCAACGTGCTGCTGCGCTGGCTCGGCGAGCATCGCAGCGACACGTCGATCCTGCGGGCGGCCGCCGCGATCTCGACGCCGATCGACGTGCACGCCGGCGGGCGCGCGCTGTCGCAAGGCTTTGCGATGGTCTACACGCGCAGCTTCCTGAAGACGCTCAAGCGCAAGGCACTCGCGAAGCTCGACCAGTACCCGGGGCTGTTCGACCGCGAAGCGATGCTGCAGGCCGTGACGATGCGCGACTTCGACGAGGTCGTGACCGCGCCGCTGCACGGTTTCGCGAACGCCGACGACTACTGGACGAAGGCGACGACACGGCCGCTGCTGCCCGCGATCGACGTGCCGACGCTGATCCTCAACGCCCGCAACGACCCGTTCCTGCCTGAATCGGCGCTGCCGGGCCCGGCCGACGTATCGCCGGCCGTCGAGCTCGACCAGCCCGCGGCCGGCGGGCACGCGGGATTCATGACCGGGCCGTTCCCCGGCCGCCTCGACTGGCTGTCGGCGCGGGTGTTCGGCTATTGCTCCAAATTCGTCGACCATGGATGACATCGTCAGGCAGGCCCTCGCCAAGTGGCCGAACGTGCCGCACTGTACCGGCTGGCTGCTGCTCGACCGGCGCGGCGAATGGCGGCTGCGCGACGACGCGGCTCAGGCGGCCGGCGAACTCGGCTCGCCGATCCGGCATGCGGCGCTGAACGCGTTCATCGGCCGCAACTACGAATGCGACGCGCAAGGCCAGTGGTTCTTCCAGAACGGGCCGCAGCGCGTGTACGTCGAGCTCGCCTATACACCGTGGGTCGTCCGGCTCGCCGAGCGCGACGGGCAGCTCACGCTCACCGACCAGACCGGCGCGCCGTTCGAACCGGACGAAGCCTGGCTCGACGACGCGGGTGGCGTGCTGTTTCGCGCGGCCGGCACGCCGCCGCGCATCGCGGCGCTGCACGATCACGATCTCGGGCTGTTCGCCGATCATGCGGATTTCGATGCCGCGCCGCCCGTGCTGTGCTGGCGCGACGGCCGCACGCTGCCGCTCGGCAGCATCGTCGGTGCGGACGTGCCCGCGCGGTTCGGCTACGTCGCAAGCCCGGCGCAGCAGGCCCGCAATACAGCTGACAGCGGCAACTGATCCGCAGCGGCCGCGCTTCCCGAGTATCGGCCGCTACCCGCGGCCGTTCTTCTCGTCCTCGCGCTCTTCCTTGTAGCGCGCCTCGAATTCCAGCAGCCGCGCGCCGATCATCGACTGCTCGTAGAACGACACGTCCTTCGCGTCGCGCGCTTCCTTCAGCTGGCGAATCGCCGACGGCCACGCGCCGTCGAGCGCGAGCTTCTCCGCGAGCGCGCGGCGCCGCGCCAGCAGGTCACCCTTGCCGTCGCTCGCCTTCGCGAGATAGTCCCACCAGTCCGGCTGCTCGGGGTCGGCCT
>NZ_JAAGPC010000208.1:0-14511 GCF_017104595.1 Burkholderia sp. Tr-20390
TCGACAACGACGTGATCGAGCTATTAGCCGAGGACAAGCCGGTCGAGGTCGAAGTCGACAGCGAGGTGACTGAGCTATTGGTCGACGAGAGGCCGGTCGAGAGCGAACCGATCGAGCTGTTGGCCGATGACAGACCCGTCGAGGTCGAAGTCGACAGCGAGGTGACTGAGCTATTGGTCGACGAGAGGCCGGTCGAGAGCGAACCGATCGAGCTGTTGGCCGAGGACAAGCCCGTCGAGGTCGACGTCGAGAGCGAAGTGATCGAGCTGTTCGCTGACGAGAGGCCGGTCGACGTGGAGGTCGACAGCGACGTGATCGAGCTGTTAGCCGACGAGAGGCCCGTCGACGTCGAGGTCGACAACGACGTGATGGAGCTGTTCGCCGAAGACAGGCCGGTGGAGGTCGACGTCGAGAGCGAAGTGATCGAGCTGTTAGCCGACGAGAGGCCCGTCGACGTCGAGGTCGACAACGACGTGATCGAGCTGTTCGCCGAGGACAGGCCGGTGGAGGTCGACGTCGAGAGCGACGTGATCGAGCTGTTAGCCGACGAGAGGCCCGTCGACGTCGAGGTCGACAACGACGTGATGGAGCTATTCGCCGAAGACAGGCCGGTGGAGGTCGACGTCGAGAGCGACGTGATCGAGCTGTTAGCCGACGAGAGGCCGGTCGACGTGGAAGTCGACAGCGAAGTGATCGAGCTGTTTGCCGAGGACAGACCGGTCGACGTCGAAGTCGAGAGCGAGGTGACCGAGCTATTGGTCGACGAGAGGCCGGTCGAGAGCGAGCCGATCGAGCTATTGGCCGAGGACAGGCCGGTCGAGGTCGAGGTCGAGAGCGACGTGATCGAGCTGTTAGCCGACGACAGACCGGTCGACGTCGAGGTCGACAGCGAGGTGACCGAGCTATTGGTCGACGAGAGGCCGGTCGACGTGGAAGTCGACAGCGATGTGATCGAGCTGTTAGCCGACGACAAGCCGGTCGAGGTTGACGTGGACAGCGAGGTGATCGAGCTGTTGGCCGACGAGAGCCCCGTCGACGTCGACGTCGACAGCGACGTGATCGAGCTGTTAGCCGACGACAAGCCGGTCGAAGTCGAGGTCGACAACGAAGTCACCGAGCTATTCGTCGAGCTGAGGCCGGTGGACAGCGAACCGATCGAGCTGTTGGCCGAGGACAGGCCGGTCGAGGTCGAGGTGGACAGCGACGTAATCGAGCTGTTGGCTGACGACAGCCCCGTCGACGTGGAAGTCGACAGCGACGAGACCGAACTGTTGGTCGAACTCAGGCCAGTCGACAGCGACGAGATTGCGCTGCTGGACGACGACACCGTCGTCGACAGCGAATCCACGGCCACATTGGTTGCAAAGAGCTGCGAGCCGTTGATTGCGTCGGTACTGGCCGAGGAGATCGCGCCGGCCGCAACGTTCGTGACCTGGCGCTGGTTGGTCGAGCTGCCAACACTGACCACGCTCGTCGGATTGCCGCCCGCGAACGTGCTGGTTACGCCGCCGACGGTACCGGTAGGCGTCGGGTTGGCTGGGGCCGTAGCGGAGCCGCTGCCCAGCGCGACGCTGCCGACGTTGCTCGCGACGGCATTCGGGCCGATCGCGACCGCGTTGCTTGCGCTCGCGCTCGCAGCATTGCCGACGGCGACGCCGCTTGCGCCGGCTGCGTTGGCAGCATTGCCGACGGCGACACTGCTGGCGCCCGCGGCCGTGGCGGCTACACCGGCGGCGAGCGAGTTGATGCCCGTTGCGCCGTTGTTGTTGTAGTTGGCTTGCTGAACACCACCGTCGTTGACGCTGTAGTAGTGCGTCTTCGCGGCTTCGATCGCAGTCGAGGTCGAGGTGGACAGCGAGGTAATCGAGCTGGTGGCCGACGACAGACCGGTCGACGTGGACGTGGACAGCGAGTTGATACCGGTCGATGTGGACGTGGACAGCGAGGTGATCGAGCTATTGGCCGATGACAGACCCGTCGACGTGGAAGTCGACAGCGAGGTCACCGAACTATTCGTCGAGCTGAGGCCCGTGGACAGCGAACCGATGGAGCTGTTGGCCGACGAGAGGCCGGTCGAGGTCGAGGTCGAGAGCGAGGTGACCGAGCTATTGGTCGACGAGAGGCCGGTCGAGAGCGAACCGATCGAGCTGTTGGCCGACGAGAGGCCCGTCGAGGTCGAGGTCGACAGCGACGTCACCGAACTATTCGTGGAGCTGAGGCCCGTGGACAGCGAACCGATCGAGCTGTTAGCCGACGAGAGGCCGGTCGAGGTCGAAGTCGACAGCGACGTCACCGAGCTATTCGTGGAACTGAGGCCCGTGGACAGCGAACCGATCGAGCTGTTGGCCGACGAGAGACCCGTCGAGGTCGAAGTCGACAGCGAGGTGACCGAGCTATTGGTCGACGACAGGCCGGTCGAGAGCGAACCGATCGAGCTGTTAGCCGACGAGAGGCCGGTCGACGTCGAAGTCGACAGCGACGTCACCGAGCTATTCGTCGAGCTGAGGCCCGTGGACAGCGAACCGATCGAGCTGTTGGCCGACGAGAGGCCCGTCGAGGTCGAGCTCGACAGCGACGTCACCGAGCTATTCGTCGAGCTGAGGCCTGTGGACAGCGAACCGATCGAGCTGTTGGCCGACGAGAGACCCGTCGAGGTCGAGGTCGACAGCGACGTCACCGAGCTTTTCGTCGAGCTGAGGCCCGTGGACAGCGAACCGATCGAGCTGTTGGCCGACGACAGACCGGTCGACGTGGAAGTCGACAGCGAAGTGACCGAGCTATTTGCCGAGCTGATGCCGGTGGACAGCGAGTTGATGCCGGTCGAAGTCGACGTGGACAGCGACGTGATCGAGCTGTTGGCCGACGACAGGCCGGTCGACGTGGAGGTCGACAGCGAAGTGACCGAGCTATTTGCCGAGCTGATGCCGGTGGACAGCGAGTTGATGCCGGTCGAAGTCGACGTGGACAGCGAGGTGATCGAGCTATTGGCCGACGACAGGCCCGTCGACGTGGAGGTCGACAGCGAAGTCACCGAGCTGTTGACCGAGCTGATGCCGGTGGACAGCGAGTTGATACCGGTCGAAGTCGACGTGGACAGCGACGTGATCGAGCTGTTGGCCGACGACAAACCGGTCGATGCCGACGTCGACAGGCTCGTGATGTTCGACGTCGTCGTGCTCGCCACTGCGTAGAGCTGGCTGCCGTTGATCGCATCGGTGCTGGTCGCGCTGACGAGGCCTGCGGCGACGTTCTGGATTCGGCGTTCCGCGTTAACCTGACCGACGCTGACAATGCCGCCCGTCGGCGTCCCGGCTTGGTAGTTGCCGAACGTCTGGCCACCGATCGTGGTGCTGTTGACGGCGGTGTTGCCGCCCGTCGTCGTCGACGCGGTGCTGTTCGTTACCGAGCTGCTGCCGAGCGCAACCGAGTTTGCGACGTTCGCGGTCGAGCCGACGCCGATGGCGATGGCGTTGGTGGTCGTTGCATTCGCGTTTTGGGCGAACGCGACCGAACCCGAACCCGACGCAGTCGAGTTCGAGCCGAAGGCCGTCGCATAGTTGTTCGAGGCCACGGCGGCGGAGCCGACGGCGACCGAGCCGGACGCGCCGCTGGCCGTCGAGCCGTTGCCGAGCGCAATGGCGTCTGCGCCGGTCGCACGCGTGGTGGCGGCGAAGCTGCCGACGGTGCCGAGTGCAATCGCGCCGATGCCCGTCGCGGTTGCCGAATTGCCGATTGCGACGGCGCCGTTCGTGCCCGTCGCGTTCGCGGAGCTGCCGATTGCCACCGCGCTGTTGCTTGCCGTGCTGCTGTTGCCCAGCGCGACGGAGCCGGTGCCGCTCGCCGAATTGCCGTTGCCGAGCGCAAGCGCACCGGAACCATTCGACGTGTTGTTCGCGCCGATCGCCAGCGCACCCGTGCCGGTTGCGCTGTTCGGATCGCCGATCGCAACGGCGCCGTCACCGCTTGCGACTTGGCCTCGACCGATCGCGACCGCGCCGCCACCTGCCGTGCCGCTGTTCGCGGTGGTGCCGGACGAGCCGATCGCCACGTTTTGGCCCGTCGCGCCGGAGGTGACACCGTCGCCTTGTGCGATGCCGTACGCGCCATTGACGGTCGCGCCACGGCCGACTGCGATCCCAGACGTGGCGCTCGATGCGACGGACGACTGGCCGCCGATGGCGATGCCATCCGACGCTGCCGACTGTGCGCCCTTTGTTGAATTGCTGCCGATTGCAATCGAACCCGCTCCCGATGCGAGGGTCGAGTTTGCCTGTGACAGCGGCGTCGAGCCGTTGCCGCCCGCGCCGCCGATCGCGACCGAGTTCAGTGCGCTCGCCGTCGAGCCGAAGCCGAGGGCTGTTGCGCCGGTGCCGCTGGCGGTGGTTTCGAGGCCAGCGGCGACGCCCCACAGGCCCGCCGACGACTGCATGCCGGTGGCGACCGCGCCGTTGCCGTTCGCCTGTGCGAATGAGCCATATACCGTGACACCGGTCCAGCCGTTGCCGTTGGCGTTACAGCCGGCCACGACCGAATACGTGCCGGAACCGTCGCCGGCCTGGTTTTGCGTGCCGCCCGGATTGACGCGGCCGACTGCGCTGTTGCTACCAGTCAGACACGAGCTACTTGTGGTGATTGTGTTCGCTTGGGCCAGCCCGGGAAGGCCGATCGCCAGTACAGCTGCTGTGATGACGGCAACAGCCGACTTGTTCGGCTTGCCCCGTGCCGAATCGATTTCCGATGCGGCGACCCACGCGCCGAGGGATTCGTTCCAGATCGAGCGGTATGTGCGGTTCATGTCCTGCTACCTCCAAATATGCACGCCACACACCGGTCTCTTTTGTTAGAGGAATACTCCGTGCGCTCGCGCGAATCTCAAAATTGATGGGCGGAGTTTATTGGAGGGGGATTTTTCAGATTGATAAAAAGTGATAAATAGTGGGTTTTGAAAGTTAAAGGATGGTTAATAAGTCGCGTTTTGATGCATCTGCGCGGAATGTATTTGAAAGTTGTAAGAATGTTTAGTGCAGGGTTTGAAACTTCCGGTGGCGACTTGGTTTTTCGTATAAAAATCATGTGCTTACGGTAGTTTTGTGCGTTGGATTACACAACGAAGATGCTCAATTGTAAGATGGATGAAATAGCAAACGTTTGCGGAGCGAAGGAGTCTTTCAGTCATGTAATGTATGTGGATGTGCCGGGTGATAATATGATTCCCATCTTGTTAATTTGTTAATTCAAGATTTGTGTTTCGTTTTTATATTGATTTTCTCGATTATCTTTAAATCAAATTAATTTGAAATATCGAACATCTGGCTGTGCTGATTTACGCATCGGGTCCACTGCGATGGCCCGCGAGACGGGCGTTTCGGGCCGGTTGGCCCGTCCAATTTGTAAAAAAGTGCTACAGGGCGGTGGACCGAACCGTCACCATTCATCTTTCGAATTTGTCCTATTGACTATTTCGACGATGGTGACAATCGGATGAGATTCGGCGACGGGGCGAATCCGTCTGGCAGGCGTGACCGACGTCGATGGTGCGCCTGGCGGCGACAGGTTGTTAAAAGGGGCTGTCCGGCATCGGTGGCGACGTCCCCGAAACGTCAAATCCAGGGTGTGACAATTTGTCCGCGCGTGCCGAAGCGCCGAAGAAAAAAGGGCGCGAGTGAGTGTGTCAGCCGCGCCACATCAGGCAGGTCGATGAAGGTCAGCGAGGTTCCACACCGCGTGCGATGGGGCGGGCTCGAGTTGCCCGGTTGCCCGACCGGACAACCGGGGCAACCGGGCTGCTGCCCGGCGCGGCGCCCTTACTTCTTGAGAAACCGCAGCGCAAACCGCGCCATGCGCGGCACGAACAGCGGGCGCAGCAGGCGCTTGTCGTAGCCGGCCATCCGCCGGTCGTTCTCGGCGAGACACAGTTCGATCAGCTCGCGCGGATTGAGTGCGTCGCCGATATCGGCGGTGCCGGTTGCCGGGAAGTTCGCGTCACGTGCGACGCCGTCGGAATCGATGCCGCGCGCGATGCCGATGCGCTCCCGGATCAAATGCACCCACACGGCCGCGACCCGCGCGAAGAACCACGGCCGGCGCCACCACGGGAGCGAGCGCCAGTACCACGCGTACCAGTTCACGAAGAACAGGATGTGGCGGCCTTCTTCCTGGATCACCGGCTCGAAGGTTTCAACGAGTTCGGGCGGGAAATAGCCGGAGCGCTGCGCGGAACGGAACAGGCCGAACGCGAAGAAGCTGTCGATGCATTCGCTGAAGCCCGTGACGATCCACCACCACTCGGGATCTTTCGGTGCAGGGTAGGCCGGCTCGGGGGCGAGCCGGATGCCGTATGCCTCGACGAGCTTCGACAGCACGACCTTGTGCCGCGCTTCCTCGCCGCCGTCCATCTCGAGCGCGCGGCGCAATAGCGGATTGCCGATCGTCGCCGCATAGGTGGCCACGCGAATCGATGCGCGGCCTTCGGTCTGCACCGCGATGTCCCAGATCGGCAGCGACGTGAGCCGTTTGAGCTCGGCGGGCGTGAGCGCCGGCCAGTCGATCACGGCCGGCTTGTACGGATTGTGTGTGTCGAGCAGCATGCGGCAGAACATCTGCATGTGCGCATCGGAACCGATCCGGACCGGACCTTGCCTCTCGAAGGTCCAGTTGCGCATTGCGTGATCTGCGGCTGCATGCTGTTCCTGCAGCGTGTCACTCATGGCTGTTGTTATGCGATTACGGGTCGAAAGATTCTTGCATAGCTTCCGTAAACGCGTATTTTCGAGCGGCCATGCGCACGCCGGCCAGGCGTGCGTCACGCGTTCGTGTCGACCCAGAGGCGGCCCCAGCGGGACGCGTAGGCCAGCGCGTGTTCTTCCTCGAAGAAGAAATCGATCGCGTCGAACGAAACGGCGCGCGGCGACGGGCCGCCGCTCGCCTTCTCGATCGTCAGGTTGGCGGCGAACAGCCCGTTCGGCAACCGGGCGGCAGCGGGGGCGACTTCGTAGCCCTTGTAGCGGATCGTACGGTTCATGGCGTGCGCGGAGAAAGTTCGGAGGTTCAGCGTACGAAAACCCGACCTCGGCGTGAACCAATCTTTCGGCCAATGCAAATCACGCGGCGGGCCGAATTCTTATCGGCGCGGGGAAAGGGGCAGCAGGGAGAGGCGCCGACGCACACGGCGCGTGGCCGCGCGTCCGAATGTGCACCGCCCGCGCCGGCGAATGGAATCGTCCGGGCGCGGGCGGTGGAAGGCGGGGGAATTACTGGTTGGCGATCTTCAGCACGGGTGCGAGCGCATCGACCGATGCCGCATGCGAGGCCGCGCGATGCGAGGCGAACGCGAGCGCGAACTCGGCCGCCTGCGTGCCGACCGTCTCGAGCTGTGCGACGACCTTCGGATCCGAGCAGCTGTCGGCGCTGTCGAAGCGCGTTTCGAGCGTGTTCACGGTCGCGCCGAACGGCGTCGGCCAGCCGCGCAGCGCGTGCACGATCGAACGCAGCGACGTCAGCACGGTGCCGGCCGCCTGCCAGCCGTAGGCCGTGACGATCAGGCCGACCGCACGGCCGTCGAGATACGGGCGATCGTCCGCGCGCAGTTCCTCGAGCGTGTCGAGTGCGTTCTTCACGAGGCCGGATACGCCGCCGTGATAGCCGGGCGTCGCGATGATGATCGCGTCGGCCTGGCGCACGGCGTCGATCAGTTCGCGCTGCGCGTCGGTCAGCGTTTTGTGTTCGGGCGCGTAGTGCGGCAGCGTATGCAGGAACGGGCCGTCGAACAGCCGCGTGCGTGCGCCGGCCGCTTGCGCGCCGCGCAATGCGAACGACAGCGCGCGTTCGGTCGACGACGCTGCCCGGGTGGTACCGCCAATGCCGACGACGAACGGGCGGCGGTGTTGATCGAATGCAGTCAAGGGGCGCTCCTGGGGGATGGCTTGCCCGGCTAAGCACAGGCTTAAAACCAGATGGTAACGACCCCGCCGCCACTCTGAAAACGACTTTTCGTTCTATCGATATGCCGCGCGGCAGGGGCAATCGTGTGCGCGGGCGCCCAGATCGATAGCAGAAATGCTTGGTTGGGACGGCGGGCCGCGGTCGATAAGATGGGCCCGTCTCCTCCATGATGTCTCTACTGACATGGGTTGGCCCCGCCGCGCGGATGCAGGCGGGGCTTTTTTTCGTCCCGGTCAGGAAAAGGGGCGCGATGTGGCGGGCGGTTGCCCGTTGCCCGTTACCTATTACTCGAACACCGGCCGGAAGAAGCTGCGCTCGTAGCTGACGATGCAGCGTGTTTCCTCCGCGTAGCGGAATGCGGCCTGGCAGGCCGGATCGTCCATCGAGCGTTCGCGGTAACGCTCGTATTCGGCGAGGCTCGGGAACGAGAACATCGCGAGCGCGATGTTGTTCGCCCCTTCGGACGGCAGGAAGTAGCCGTGATGCGTGCCGCCGAACTTTTCGACGAGCGGAATCCACATCCTGCCGTAGGTTTCGAACTGGTCGAGCTTGTACGGATCGATGACGTAGCGAAGGTAGCAGGTGATCATGAGCGCGCTCGGAGCGGGGAGGATCCAGCGAGTCTGGATGGCGCCGCCGCATGTGTCAACGACACATGCCGACGCGTGATCCGGCCACGAGATGCGTTGCTTGCGCAAACAACGATCGGCGCACTTTCATCCGTTCGCAACGACCCGCGCAGCGCCGCGGCTCGCACCGTTGCACGGGTCTCTCCCGCGCGCATTTCCCCAAACTTTTACGACATTTTTTCTTGCGAGGGCGGCTGGCGCGCTCATAGACTTCGGGCATCCCAACCACGGAGCAAGGCAATGTCGATACCCTGGAACGCGATCGCCGAACACACCCCCGCCGCGCCGCCTTCCGTGCGCGCCGATCGGGTGATCGTGCGGCGTTTCGATCCGGCCTTCGACAGTTATGCACAACTCACGCCGATGCTGCATCGCGCGTTCGCGCGGCTCGGTGCGATGGGACTCAACTGCACGTGCGTCGACCAGAGCGAGGACGTCACGCGCCGCCGCGCGGAAGCGGGCGAGTGCTACGTCGCCGTGTGCGGCGGGCGCGTGATCGGCACGGCCACGCTGTATGCGACCGATCCGTCGTCGGCGTGCTCGCTGTACCGGCGCGAAGGCGTCGCGAGCGTGCGGCAGGTGGCGGTGGACCCCGATTGCCAGAGCCGCGGGATCGGCGCGTTGTTGCTGGCGTTCGCCGAACAGTGGGCCGCGCTGCGCGGCTATACGCTGCTCGCACTCGATACGCCGCACCCCGCTTCGCACCTGCTTGCGTTCTACGGTGCACAGGGTTTCGACGTCGTCGACGTGATGCGCTTCGACGGCAAGCGCTACGACAGCGCGATCCTCTGCAAGCGGCCTGTCGCCCACCTTGCGCGCCGCGCGTCGCCGGCGTCGCGCATGGCCGCGCGCGTGGCGGCCGTGCGGCGTCTTGCGTATGCGTTGCCGTCGCGCATGGTCGCCGTTGCCCGGCGCGGCCAGCACGTGCGCCGTGGCGCAGGCTGGGCGGCACGACGCGCGGCCGGTGCCGCGAGTTGCCGCTCGTCGCCGTGGCGTCCGCGTCAGCACGGGCGCTATACGTTCGGCTGAGCGCCGCGCGCCGATTCGTTTTCCAGCTTTGCCGCGTAAGCGTCGGATGAGCGGAGTGTGGCGCTCCCGCTCGTGTACGGCCCTTGAGACACCCCCGCCGCGCCGCGGCGAAACGGACGTTTACGCGCTTTTTATACCGTGACGCGATCCTTTGCCGCGATCTTCACGCGAACCTTCATAAGATGGTTGCGTGGAAAACGGAAGCCGCACGCGAGCATGCGTGAAGGCCGCCGGCTCGCCTGACCGATGCCGGATGCCGATGCGCAGGCGTGCCGGCAAAGGAAACCGCCATGTCTCTCTCACCCATGACAGGTCCGCGCCCCGCGCAGCCAGGCCATCCGCGCACGGCCGCGCGCTCGATGTTCGACCCCGCGCTCGTGCGCCCCGCGATCGCCGATTCGTTCAGGAAGCTCACGCCGCGCACGCAGTTCCGCAACCCGGTGATGTTCTGCGTGTACGTCGGCAGCATCCTGACGACGATCCTGTGGATCGCCGCGCTGTTCGGCCAGGCCGAAGCGCCCGCCGGTTTCATCGTCGCGATCGCGCTGTGGCTGTGGTTCACCGTGCTGTTCGCGAACTTCGCCGAAGCGCTCGCGGAAGGGCGTTCGAAGGCGCAGGCCGCCTCGCTGCGCAGTGCGAAACACAACGTGGTCGCGAAAAAGCTCTCGGCGCCGCGTGCGAAGGCGGTCGTCGAAGTGATGGCGTCGACCGACCTGCGCAAGGGCGACGTCGTGCTCGTCGAAACCGGCGACACGATCCCGGCCGACGGCGACGTGATCGAAGGCGTCGCGTCGGTCGACGAATCGGCGATCACCGGCGAATCCGCGCCGGTGATCCGCGAGGCGGGCGGCGATTTCTCATCGGTGACGGGCGGCACGCGCGTGCTGTCCGACTGGATCGTCGTGCGCGTCGCCGTCAATCCGGGCGAGGCGTTCCTCGACCGGATGATCGCGATGGTCGAAGGCGCGAAGCGCAAGAAGACGCCGAACGAGATCGCGCTGACGATCCTGCTCGTCGCGCTGACGATCGTGATGCTGCTCGCCACTGCCACCCTGCTGCCGTTCTCGACGTTCGCGGTCGAGGCGATGAAGGCCGGCCATGTCGTGACGATCACCGCACTGGTTGCGCTGCTCGTGTGCCTGATTCCGACGACTATCGGCGGGCTGTTGTCCGCGATCGGCGTGGCCGGGATGAGCCGGATGATGCAGGCGAACGTGATCGCGACGTCGGGCCGCGCGGTGGAAGCCGCGGGCGACGTCGACGTGCTGCTGCTCGACAAGACCGGCACGATCACGCTCGGCAACCGCCAGGCGTCGGCGTTCGTGCCCGCGCCGTTCGTGACCGAGGAAGCGCTGGCCGATGCCGCGCAGCTGTCGTCGCTGGCCGATGAAACACCGGAGGGCCGCAGCATCGTCGTGCTCGCGAAGCAGCGCTTCAACCTGCGCGAGCGCGACATGCAGGCGCTGCACCCGGTGTTCCTGTCGTTCAGCGCGCAGACGCGGATGAGCGGCGTCGACCTGTTCCCCAACGGGACTTCCTCCGGGGCGCCCGGCCGTGAAATCCGCAAAGGCGCGGCGGATGCGATCAAGCACTATGTCGAGTCCCACGGCGGCCACGTCACGCGCGAAGTCGACGCGGTCGTGACCGACATCGCGCGTCGCGGCAGCACGCCGCTCGCGGTGGCGGAGCGCGTCGACGGCGTTGCCCGCGTGCTCGGCGTAATCGAGCTGAAGGACATCGTGAAGGGCGGTATCAAGGAGCGCTTCGCGGAACTGCGCAAGATGGGCATCAAGACCGTGATGGTGACGGGCGACAACCGGCTGACGGCCGCGGCGATCGCGGCGGAGGCGGGCGTCGACGATTTCCTCGCGGAAGCGACGCCGGAAACCAAGCTCGCGACGATCCGCGAGCATCAGGCGGCGGGCCGTCTGGTCGCGATGACCGGCGACGGCACCAACGACGCGCCGGCGCTCGCGCAGGCAGACGTGGCGGTCGCGATGAACACGGGTACGCAGGCGGCGAAGGAAGCCGGCAACATGGTCGACCTCGACTCGAACCCGACGAAACTGATCGAGATCGTCGAGATCGGTAAGCAGATGCTGATGACGCGCGGTTCGCTGACGACGTTCTCGATCGCGAACGACGTCGCGAAGTATTTCGCGATCATCCCGGCCGCATTCGCGACGACGTATCCGCAACTGCGCGTGCTCGACGTGATGCACCTCGCGTCGCCGGCGTCGGCGATCCTGTCGGCGGTGATCTTCAACGCACTGATCATCGTCGCGCTGATTCCGCTCGCGCTGAAGGGCGTGCGCTATCGCCCGCTCGGCGCCGCGCCGCTGCTGCGCAGGAACCTGCTGTTGTATGGCCTCGGTGGCGTACTGCTGCCGTTCCCGTTCATCAAGCTGATCGACATGGTGCTGGTGGCATGCGGATGGGCCTGAGCATGGGCGCGCACCATGCACCGGACGAAGGCGCTGCCGCATGAGCGAACCGAGCGTCGTCATCGTGATCGTCGACGAAGACAGGTTCATCCGGCATTTCGTCCGTGTCGCGCTGAAGGCCGAACACATGCACGTCTTCGAGGCCGCGACCGGAGCGGCGGGCGTGGCGGCCGTCGGCGCGCGACGTCCCGACCTGATCGTCGTGGACACGAACCTGCGAGATCTCGGCGGTACCGAACTGATCCACGCGCTGCGTGCGTGCTCGGCCGCGCCGCTGGTCGTGCTGTCGGCGCTGAGCGCGGAAAGCGACAAGGTGGCGGCGCTCGACGCGGGCGCGGACGATTACGTGACCAAGCCGTTCGGCGCCGCCGAGCTGATCGCGCGGATGCGTGCGCACCTGCGGCGGCAAGCCGGCGGCGGGCGCATCGATGCGGTGTGCGTGCGCTTCGGCGACGTGACCGTCGATCTCGGCGATCGCCAGGTGCTGCGCGGCGGGGCGCGCGTGCATCTGAGCCCGATCGAATTCCGGCTGCTGGCCGCGCTCGCGCATCACGCGGGCCGGCTACTGACGCACGACCGCCTGCTGAGCGAGGTGTGGGGCGCGGCGCACGGCAAGGATGCGCACGACCTGCGTGTGTATGTCGGCCACCTGCGGCGCAAGCTGGAATGCGATCCGCGGCGGCCCGCGTACATCGTCACGGAGACGGGCGCCGGCTACCGGCTCGACGGCGCGCGGTAGCGACGCGCTCAGGGGTTCGCGGCCGTCCGCAGCGCGTCGCTTGCCGCGCCGTTCGAACGGCGTAGCTGCGCATCGAATTGCTGCACGCGCAGCGCGACCCGCTGTGCATAGCGCTTCGTGCCGCCGTTGTAGCGCACGAGCGCGGTTTCGACGTCGCCGTCCGCATCGTCGAGATAGCCGCGGAAGATCGCCGCGCCAATCCGCACGTTGGTGGCCGGATCGGAAAGATCCTTCACATGCGCGACGAGATCGCGATGGGCGGTGGGCATCACCTGCATCAATCCGCGCGCGCCGGCGACACTGACCGCGTGGCGATCGAAGCCCGACTCGACCGCGATGATCGCGAGCAGCAGCGCCGGTGCGAGCCCGTAGCGATCCGATTCGGTCTGCACCGCGCGCGCGATCGTGCGCGCGTCGGCGTATGCGACGTGAAAGCGGTTGCGCAGCGCGGTGACGATCGTGTCGAGCGTCGGGGGAAGCGAGGGTTCGGGCGTGCTGGCGGCGCCGATCGGCGCTGCGGGCGTGTCGTCGGCATGCGCGGGCCATGCGACCGACAGCGGCAGCACGATCGGGAAGAGCAGCAGAAGCCGCTTCAGCCGCAGGGCCGGGCGCACGCGTGTGCGCGGCGCCGGCCGGTCATACGATGGATAGGTTTCCTGCATGTCGTCGCATCGTGGTTCCGATGCGACGACTGTACGCAGTTATGCATTGCGACCGTCGAAAGAAACCGGCACGCGAGATAAACGGCGCATAAAGAAGGGTGGTGCGCATGGCCGCGCGGCGTCACCCGTCGCGGCCGTGCGTATCGCCACCGCCTTTCGCGAGGCGCCACGCAATCGTGCCGAGCACGCCGACCGCGACGACCAGCGCGCCCCACAGCACGTAGCGGCGCGGTGCGTCCGTGTCGGCGGCTGACGCCGGCGCGACCGCCGACACCGGCAGCGCCGCGCCGACCCGCGCGGGCCGCACTTCGGGCGCCATGCCCACCAGCAATGCGTCGCGGCTCACGGCCGACGACACGAGCGACGCGTCGCCGACGCCGAGCGTAAACGGCGGCGTGCCGCGTGCGACGAACGTCAGCGCGGCCGGATGCCAGCCGATCGCGACGGCCGGCTGGCCGCCGCCGAATCCGCCATTGCGCATGTCGACGACGATCCGCCACGCGCGATCCGTATTCGCCGCGAATTCGAGCGGCGGATTGCGCTGCTCACCGGCCTTGCCCTGCAGCCGGAACAGCACGGCGCCCGCGACGTCGCGCCACGGCGCCTGCGCGTCGGCGCGGCTCTGCAGCGTCGCGCGCGCCACGGTGTTCGGCTGCGGCAGGTCGATGCGCACGCGGTCGACCGGATACGCGCCGTCGGTGTCGAACAGATACTCGCCTGGCGTGGCGCCGGCCCGCACGCGCACGGCGTCGCGCCATTGGCGCGGCACGGAGGCGGTGTCGGTCCCGCGTGCGTCGCGCGGATGCGTTTCAACGTCGATCGACGCGATCGCGGGCGCACCGTCGAGCCAGTCGAGCCGCAGGTAGCGCGGCGCGGCGCCTTCGAGCGCGATGCGTTCCTGCACCAGCATCGCGTCGCCCTGGCCCACCTTCAGCAGTTGCGTGCTGCCTTCACCGGGCACGTCCGGCCGGCTCGCGCCATACCAGCGCGGGTAGTACTGCCGCACGACCTCGCCGTCGAACCGCAACGCCCGGCAGCGGCCGAGCTGGAAAGGCGCTTCGTCGTGC
>NZ_JAAGPC010000209.1:0-14284 GCF_017104595.1 Burkholderia sp. Tr-20390
CCCCGGCCGCTGCCGCCGCACCGGCCTCGGGCGCCACCGATGCGTCGGCTGCTGCCGCCGCTTCGGCACCGGCCGCTCCCGCCGCGCCGACCGCGCCGTTCTCGGTTGATTCGTCGAAGATCAGCGCGGGCGACACCGCGTGGATGCTGACCTCCACCGCGCTCGTGCTGTTCATGACGATCCCCGGCCTCGCGCTGTTCTACGCCGGCATGGTCCGCAAGAAGAACGTGCTCGCGACCGTGATGCAGAGCTTCGCGATCACCGCGGTGATCACGGTGCTGTGGACGGTGGTCGGCTACAGCCTCGCGTTCACGCCGGGCAACGGCTTCATCGGCGGGCTGTCGCGTGCGTTCCTGCACGGGATGACCTACGTCAAGGGCGACAAGGCGACGACGCTGACCGTCAGCCACCTCGCGACGACGATTCCGGAATCGGTCTACTTCGTCTACCAGATGACGTTCGCGATCATCACGCCGGCGCTGATCTGCGGCGCGTTCGCCGACCGGATGAAGTTCTCGGCGATGCTCGTGTTCATGACGCTCTGGTCGCTGATCGTCTATGTGCCGATCGCGCACATGGTGTGGGAGCCGACCGGCTGGCTGTCGGCCGACGGCGTGCTCGACTTCGCGGGCGGCACGGTGGTGCACATCAACGCCGGTATCGCGGGCCTCGTGTCGTGCCTGATGCTCGGCAAGCGGATCGGCTTCGGCCGTGAATCGATGGCGCCGCACAACCTCGTGCTGACGATGATCGGCGGCTCGATGCTGTGGGTCGGCTGGTTCGGCTTCAACGCCGGTTCCGCGGTGGCGGCCGACGGCCGTGCCGGCTTCGCGATGCTGACGACGCAAGTCGCGACGGCCTGCGCGGCGCTCGGCTGGATGTTCGCCGAGTGGCTGTCGCACGGCAAGCCGTCGGTGCTCGGCATCGTGTCGGGTGCGGTCGCGGGTCTCGTCGCGATCACGCCGGCGGCCGGCTTCGTCGGCGTGACGGGTGCCCTCGTGATCGGTATCGCCGCAGGTGTCGTGTGCTTCTGGTCGGCGACGTGGCTCAAGTCGAAGCTCGGCTACGACGATTCGCTCGACGCGTTCGGCGTCCACGGCATTGGCGGGATTCTCGGCGCGTTGCTGACGGGCGTGTTCGCGATCAAGGACATCGGCGGCGCCGACGGCAGCCTGCTGCTGCAGGCCAAGGGCGTGCTGATCACGCTGGTCTACAGCGGCGTGCTGAGCTTCGTGCTGCTGAAGCTGATCGACCTGACGATCGGTCTGCGCGTGTCGGAAGAGGAAGAGCGCGAAGGCCTCGACGTGGTCCTGCACGGCGAGCATGTCGAATAAGTCACAGGAATGACCGGCGGGCCGCCGCGACGACGGCGCCCGCCATGAATGAGCGCAGCGACTTGGGCCCGCCTCACCCGGCGGGCTTTTTTTCTCCTGTCACCCACTGCCGTAGCGCATAACCCTTTGCACTATCGGGTCAATAGCCGAAAACTTCCTCCAAACCCTTGCGAAGCCGGGAACAATCCCCAAATGGGCAGGGCAATTGCTCTACAATCTTCATTCTCCCGCTCGCGAGTGATTCATGGTTCCCCACCTCGTTACGGCGTTGAACGGTCCGCTGCTCGAACTCGAGCAGAAGATCCTCGACGCGACGCCTGCGATCGAACGCTGGTTCAGGCTCGAATGGCAGGAACACACCCCGCCGTTCTATTGTTCGGTGGACCTGCGCAATGCCGGCTTCAAGCTGGCGCCCGTCGACGCGAACCTGTTTCCCGGCGCATTCAACAATCTGCCGTCCGAAGTGCTGCCGCTCGCCGTGCAGGCGGCGATGGCCGCGATCGAGAAGATCTGCCCGGACGCGAAGAACCTGCTCGTGATTCCCGAGCTGCCGACCCGCAACGCGTTCTACCTCGAGAACGTCGCACGGCTCGCGACGATCATGCGCCAGGCCGGCCTGAACGTGCGCTTCGGTTCGCTCGACCCGAGCATCACCGACATGACGCCGATCACGCTGGCCGACGGCCAGAAGATCGTGCTCGAACCGCTCGAGCGTTCGCAGCGCCGCCTCGGCCTGAAGAATTTCGATCCGTGCTCGATCCTGCTGAACAACGACCTGTCGGCCGGCATCCCGGCGGTGCTGGAAAACCTGCACGAGCAGTACCTGCTGCCGCCGCTGCACGCGGGCTGGGCCGTGCGCCGCAAGTCGACGCACTTCTCGTGCTACGACGACGTCGCGAAGAAGTTCGCGAAGATGGTCGGCGTCGATCCGTGGATGGTGAATCCGTATTTCGCACACGTGGAAGGCGTCGACTGGCAGGCGCATGAAGGCGAGCAGGCGCTCGCCGACGCGATCGACGGCGTGCTGAAGAAGATCGCGCGCAAGTACCGCGAATACGGGATCAGCGAGAAGCCGTACGTCGTCGTGAAGGCCGACGCCGGCACGGCGGGGCGCGGGGTGATGACCGTGCACGACGCGGCCGAGATCGGCCGGATGTCGAAGGCCGAGCGCGCGCAGATGGCCGAGTCGAAGGCCGGCCTCGCGGTGCGCGACGTGATCGTGCAGGAAGGTGTCTATACGTTCGAGCGCGTCGGCGACGAAGTCGCGGAGCCCGTCGTGTACATGATCGACCGCTACGTGGTCGGCGGCTTCTACCGCACGCACGCCGGCCGCGAGCGCGACCAGAACCTGAACGCGCCCGGCATGCACTACGTGCCGCTCGGCTTCGAGCACACCGCGCTGCCGGATGCGGGTGCGAAGCCGGGCGCCGCGCCGCCGAACCGTTTCTACATGTACGGCGTCGTCGCGCGGCTGTCGCTGATCGCGTCGTCGATCGAACTGGAAAAGACCGACCCCGAAGCCATCCAGGTGTAACGGACCTTCGCCACGTACAGGACCTCATGGACATTCTCTTTATCGCCGACCCGCTCGAGCGCTTCAAGATCTACAAGGATTCGACCTACGCGATGATGGCCGAGGCGGCGCGGCGCGGGCATGCGGTGTACGCGTGCGAGCCGAACCAGCTCGCATGGACGGGCTCGGCCGTCGAGGCCGACGTGCGTCGCATCACCTTCGTCGGCGACCCGGACGACCTGCATCGCGAGACGTGGTACGAGGCCGGGCCGGTCGACGCGCGCCGCCTCGAATCGTTCGGCGCGGTGCTGATGCGCAAGGATCCGCCGTTCGACATGGAATACGTGACGTCGACCTGGCTGCTGGAGCTGGCCGAGCGCGCCGGCGCACGCGTGTTCAACAAGGCGCAGTCGATCCGCGATCATTCGGAGAAGCTCGCGATCGGCGAGTTTCCGCAGTTCGTCGCGCCGACGCTCGTCACGCGCGACGCGAAACGGCTGCGCGCATTCCACGCCGAGCACGGCGACGTGATCCTGAAGCCGCTCGACGGAATGGGCGGGATGGGCGTGTTCCGCGTGAAGCCGGACGGCATGAACCTCGGTTCGATCATCGAGATGCTGAGCCACGACGGCACGCGTTCGGTGATGGCGCAGAAATTCATCCCCGAGATCAAGGCCGGCGACAAGCGCATCCTGCTGATCGGCGGCGAGCCGGTGCCGTTTTCGCTCGCCCGGATTCCGCAGGGCAGCGAGGTGCGCGGCAATCTCGCGGCGGGCGGCCTCGGCGTTGCGCAGCCGCTGACCGCGCGCGATCGCGAGATCGCCGACACGCTCGGGCCGGTGCTCGCGGCACGCGGGTTGCTGCTGGTCGGCCTCGATGCGATCGGCGACTGGCTGACCGAGGTGAACGTCACGAGTCCGACGTGCTTCCGCGAGATCATGGAGCAGACGGGCTTCGACGTCGCCGCGATGTTCATCGACGCGCTGGAGCGTGCGGCCGCGTAGGCCGCTTTCCCGCGCAACCCCGGCGGCGGCCGCGCAGGTCCCCCGTCGCCGGAGCAGTTCGACCGGCCTGCTACAATGCCCGCTTGCCCGGTGCCGCGCTCGCGCACCATAGGCCCGGCGGTCGGGCCGAAACTGTTGCAAGGCTGAACATGGAACGTTTCCCTCACTCGCTACGCTCATTGCCCCGCCGCGGGGTGTCGGCCCGCCAGGGGCGGCCGGGAGCGATCTGACATGGCCGGGATCCTGATCATCGCGCACGCCCCGCTCGCCACCGCGCTGCGGGACTGCATCGCGCACATCTATGGCGGCGTGCCTGCCCGCATCGGCTGTATCGACGTGATGGCGGACAGCGATCCGACCCAGGTGATGGCGTTCGCGCACGCGGAGCTCGCGCGGCTCAAGGAAGAGAACGGCGTGGTCGTGCTGACCGACATGTACGGCGCGACGCCCGCGAACATCGCCGGCCAGCTGGCCAAGATCGACAACGTGCGGGTGCTCGCGGGCGTGAACCTGCCGATGCTCGTGCGGGCCGTCTGCTACCGCACCGTGCCGCTCGACAAGCTGGTCGACAAGGCGCTGTCCGGCGGCGCGAAGGGCGTTCACGAGGTGTCGTCCGGCACGCCGCCGCCGCCGACGGAAACCGGCTGCGGCCAGTGCGCGCCGATTCCGCCCGAACCGCAGCCGCGCACCGAATCGCACTGAGTTCCCGTTTTCCGTTTTAGACCGCACCGCCGGCGCGCGCCGCCGGCGGCCCCGACCGACCCGACCGAGAATCATGCTTCAACAAGAAACCACCATCGTCAACAAATTGGGGCTCCATGCGCGCGCATCGGCCAAGCTTACGCAACTGGCCGGCAACTTCCAGTCGGAAGTCTGGATGACGCGCAACGGGCGCAAGATCAATGCGAAGAGCATCATGGGCGTGATGATGCTGGCGGCCGGCATCGGCAGCACCGTGACGATCGAGACCGATGGGTCCGACGAGCGGGAAGCGATGGACGCGCTGCTGAAGCTGATCGCCGACAAGTTCGGCGAAGGCCAGTGATCCTCACGCGGGATCGTTGCCGTTTCCAGCCAGAATGCCGCGGATTCCGCGGCATTTTTTTCGTCGCAAGCATTGATGCGGAATGCGCAATGCTGCGGTGCATGCAGTCAGCGGGGAGTCGCGGAATTTATAATCGCTAACCGGGGTCATAAGCGCATCGCAGCAGTGTGCCGCGGCTTTACTTGTACAGAGGAGGTGCGCGTGTCCTTCACGCTGCATGGCATTCCCGTCTCACGTGGTATCGCGATCGGGCGAGCGTATCTGATCGCGCCGGCGGCGCTCGACGTCGCCCATTACCTGGTCGAGGCGAACCAGATCGATGCGGAGGTCGAGCGCTTCCGCACCGCGCTCGAAGTCGTGCATCACGAACTCGAAGCGCTGCGCGCCGACCTGACCGACGACACGCCGAGCGAAGTCGGCGCATTCATCGACGTCCACGCGATGATCCTGAGCGACGAGATGCTCGTGCAGGAAACCATCGACCTGATCCGCACGCGCCGCTACAACGTCGAGTGGGCGCTGACCGAGCAGCTCGAGCTGCTCACGCGCCACTTCGACGACATCGAGGACGAATACCTGCGCGAGCGAAAGGCCGACATCGAGCAGGTGGTCGAGCGCGTGCTGAAGGCGCTCGCCGGCGCGCCGTCCGCGTCGCAGGCGCTCGACCGCGCGGCCAAGAACGGCACGAACGAGATGATCGTCGTCGCGCACGACATCGCGCCGGCCGACATGATGCAGTTCAAGTCGCAGTCGTTCCAGGCATTCGTCACCGATCTCGGCGGGCGCACGTCGCACACGGCGATCGTCGCGCGCAGCCTCGGCATTCCGGCCGCGGTCGGCGTGCAGCATGCGAGCGCGCTGATCCGCCAGGACGACCTGATCATCGTCGACGGCGACCAGGGCATCGTGATCGTCGATCCCGCACCGATCGTCCTCGAGGAGTATTCGTACCGGCAGTCCGAGAAGCTGCTGGAGCAACGCAAGCTGCAGCGTCTGAAGTTCTCGCCGACGCAAACGTTGTGCGGCACCAAGATCGAGCTGTACGCGAACATCGAGCTGCCCGACGACGCGAAGGCGGCCGTCGAGGCCGGCGCGGTCGGCGTCGGGCTGTTCCGTTCCGAGTTCCTGTTCATGCATCAGAAGGAGATGCCGGAAGAGGAGGAGCAGTTCGCCGCGTACAAGCGGGCCGTCGAGTGGATGAAGGGCATGCCGGTGACGATCCGCACGATCGACGTCGGCGCGGACAAGCCGCTCGAGGCGCTCGACGAAGGCTACGAGACGGCGCCGAACCCCGCGCTCGGCCTGCGCGCGATCCGCTGGAGCCTGTCCGAGCCGCAGATGTTCCTCACGCAGTTGCGCGCGATCCTGCGCGCGTCCGCGTTCGGCCAGGTGAAGATCCTGATCCCGATGCTCGCGCACGCGCAGGAGATCGACCAGACGCTCGACCTGATCCGCGAGGCGAAGCGCCAGCTCGACGACGCGGGGCTCGCGTACGACCCGAACGTGCGCATCGGCGCGATGATCGAGATTCCGGCCGCGGCGATCGCGCTGCCGCTGTTCCTGAAGCGGTTCGATTTCCTGTCGATCGGCACGAACGACCTGATCCAGTACACGCTCGCGATCGACCGTGCGGACAACGCGGTCGCGCACCTGTACGACCCATTGCATCCGGCGGTGCTGCACCTGATCGCCTATACGTTGCGCGAAGCGAAGCGCGCGGGCGTGTCCGTGTCGGTGTGCGGGGAAATGGCGGGGGACCCGGCGCTCACGCGCCTGTTGCTCGGGATGGGGCTCACCGAGTTCTCGATGCACCCGAGCCAGTTGCTGGTCGTGAAGCAGGAGATCCTGCGTGCGCACCTGAAGGCGCTCGAAAAGCCGACGGCCGACGTGCTCGCCGCGTTCGAGCCGGAGGAAGTGCAGGCCGCGTTGCAGCGCCTGTCGGTTGCGGAGCCGCGCGCGGATGCGGCTGCGTAGTCGGTGTCCGCGTTGCCGCTAATCGTAGCGAAGTGTCACCACGCATGCGCCGCCCGGCGCATGCCCGTCGCGCGTCAGTGCCGGCCCCCGCACACGGGGCAGTCGGCCTGGCGCGCGATTTTCATCGTCGTCCATTCCATCCGCAGCGAATCGAGCATCATCAGTCGCCCGTTGAGCGTCTTGCCGATGTCGCCGATCACGCGCAGCGCTTCGGCGGCCTGCATCGCGCCGATGATCCCGACCGTCGGCGCGAACACGCCCATCGTCGCGCACGCGACTTCCTCGAATGGCTGGTCTTCCGGAAACACGCACGCATAGCAGGGCGCGGCCGGGTCGCGGAAATCGAACGTGCTGATCTGCCCGTCGAAGCGCAGCGCGGCGCCCGATACGAGCGGCACGCCGTGCGCGACGCAGGCGCGGTTGATCGCATGCCGTGTCGCGAAGTTGTCGGTGCAGTCGAGCACGACGCTCGCATGCGGCACGTGCGCGTCGAGCCATGCATCGTCGACACGCTCCGCGACCGCGTGCACGGTCACCTCGGGGTTCAGCTGCGCGAGCGCGTCGCGCCCCGATTCGACCTTGTGGCGGCCGACCGACGCCGTCACGTGCAGGATCTGCCGCTGCAGGTTCGTGAGATCGACCGTATCGGCGTCGACGAGCGTGATCGTGCCGACGCCCGATGCCGCGAGGTACATCGCGGCGGGCGAGCCGAGCCCCCCTGCGCCGACGACGATCGCATGCGCATCGAGAAAGCGCTGCTGCGCCTCGATGCCGATTTCGTCGACGAGGATGTGACGGGAGTAGCGAAGGAGTTGATCGTCGTTCATGGGGAGTCGTGGCGAGGCGGCACAGATGTCGTTATTTTAGGCGCGCATGAAAAACGGGCCATCGCGGTCTTCCCGCGATGGCCCGTCGGATGCCGGCCGGCGCTTACTTCGGCGCCGACGCGGGCTTCGGTGCGGAAGCCGGCTTCGCGCTGGCGCCCGACGCCTTCGAGGCCGTGGCGGCCTTGCCGGCCGGGCCCTTCGTGCTTTCGGCGAGCAGCGACTTCGATTCCTGGACCGGCTTGCCTTCGAGCTTGTTGAGCGCCTGCTGCATCATGAAGTCGTCGGCGCTGCCGAACTCGATCGGCTTGCGATCGCGATCCTTCTGGCGCTGCTCCGGCGTCTTCTTGTCGTTCTGCTCTTCAAGCACGCGCAGCTGATCCATCCGGCGCTGCTCGCGGTCTTCCTGTTCCTTCTTCTCGTTCGGATCCTGCGTGTTCGCGAGGTGGTTCGTGTAGTCGACCTCGCGCGTCACGAGCACGTCGTCCGGATCGCCGTCCGCGTACTGATCGACCGGCACGTCCGGCGTGATGCCCTTGTTCTGGATCGAACGGCCGCTCGGCGTGTAGTAGTACGCGGTGGTCAGGCGCAGCGCGGTGTCGGCCGTCATCGGGCGGACCGTCTGCACGGAACCCTTGCCGAACGTCGTCTTGCCCATGATCTGCGCGCGCTTCGAATCCTGCAGCGCACCGGCGACGATTTCCGACGCGGACGCCGAATAGGCATTCGTCAGCACGATCATCGGCACGGTCTTGAAGACCGGCGGCAGGTTCTTCAGCGGATCGCCGTCGAAGGACGGCAGGCGGTAGTTGTCATACGTATCGCGGTAGACCTGCTTCGAATCGGCGATCTGGCCGTTGGTCGACACGACGACGGAGTCGGGCGGCAGGAACGCGCCGGCCACGCCGACCGCGCTCTGCAGCAGGCCGCCGCCGTTGTTGCGCAGGTCGAGGACGAGGCCCTTCAGGTTCGGCTGCTGGCGTGCGATATCTTGCAGCTTCTGCGCGAGATCGGGCGTCGTGCGCTCCTGGAAGCTCGTGATGCGGACATACGCATAGCCCGGATCGAGGATCTTCATCTTCACGCTCTGGACCTTGATGATCGCGCGCGTGACCGTGACCGGGAACGTGCGGTCGTCGCTCTTGCGGAAGATCGTCAGCGTGACCTTGGTGCCCGGCTCGCCGCGCATCTGCTTCACGGCCTTGTCGAGCGTCATGCCGCGCACCGGCTTGTCGTTGATGCGGGTGATCAGGTCGCCCGGACGGATGCCGGCGCGGAACGCCGGGGTATCCTCGATCGGCGAAATCACCTTGACGAGGCCGTCTTCCTGCGAGATCTCGATGCCGAGACCCGCGAAGCGGCCCTTCGTCTGCTCCTGCAGCTCGTCATAGTCGGTCTTGTCGAGGAACGACGAGTGCGGGTCGAGGCTCGACACCATGCCCTTGATCGCGGCCGTCAGCAGCTTCTTGTCGTCGACCGGTTCGACGTACTCGCGCTTGATCTGTCCGAAGACTTCCGCGAACAGGCGGAGCTGGTCGAGGGGGAGCGGCGCCGTGGCGGTCTGCTCGGCCGATGCGGAAACCTGCAGCGTGGCGAACACGCCCGTGGCGAGGCCCGCGGCAATCAGGCCGATGTTCTTCAATTTCATTCGCATAGAGATCTGGTGCGGTCGGGAAGCGCGTGGCGGTAGCGGGGATGATGTAGCGGACAAGTATAACTGTTCGTCCGATAACTCAGTGGAACGGCGCGAAAAGCGTCGAAAAGGGCCCGGGGCCGGTCAGGCGGGCATCGCCGCGCGCACCGCGGGTTCGAAAGCGGATTCGACAGCGCCGGCGCCGCGAAGGTTCGCGCGGGGCGCAGGGCAAGGGGCTGGGCCGGGGCCGGGCGGGCCGCGCCGGACGCGGCTCACCCGGCCGACGGGCGTCAGCCCGCCTTGCCCTGCTTCGCGACGGCGGCCTGCGCCTGCGCGATCGCGTCCTGGTCGCCGAGGTAATAGTGCTTGATCGGCTTCAGGTTCTCGTCGAGTTCATACACGAGCGGCACGCCGTTCGGGATGTTCAGGCCGACGATGTCGCTGTCCGAGATGCCGTCGAGGTACTTGATCAGCGCGCGCAGCGAGTTGCCGTGCGCGGCGATCAGCACCTGCTTGCCGGCGCGCACCGCCGGGGCGATCGACTCGTTCCACAGCGGCAGCACGCGCGCGACCGTGTCCTTCAGGCACTCGGTGAGCGGCAGCTGCTCGCGCGGCACCTTCGCGTAGCGCGGGTCGTTGAACGGCGCGCGTTCGTCGGTCGGCTCGAGCGCGGGCGGCGGCGTGTCGTAGCTGCGGCGCCACACGAGCACCTGGTCGTCGCCGAACTTCGCGGCCGTTTCCGCCTTGTTCAGGCCCGACAGCGCGCCGTAGTGGCGCTCGTTCAGGCGCCACGAGTGGACGACCGGCAGGTACATGAGGTCCATCTTGTCCTGCACGTGCCACAGCGTGCGGATCGCGCGCTTGAGCACCGACGTATACGCGATGTCGAACGTGTAGCCGGCCTCCTTGAGCAATTCGCCGGCCTGGTAGGCCTCGTTGCGACCCTGTTCGGTCAGGTCGACGTCGACCCAGCCGGTGAAGCGGTTTTCCTTGTTCCACGTCGATTCGCCGTGGCGGATGAGAACGAGTTTGTACATGGATCTTGCGGTCGGTAGTGAAGGAAGCTGTGGCGCGTCGTGCAGGACCCGACCCGGGCCCGCCATCGCGCAAGACGGTTATTTTATAATGGCGGGATTGTCCTCATCCGATTTCTCTTTTTCCGGCGGAATTCCGTGACGTTCTTTACCAATTACACCAACCTGGCCCTTATCGCGATCCTGGTGGTATCCGGCGGCCTGCTGGCCTGGCCCGCGCTGCGCCGCGGCCGTGGCGGCCTGTCCGCCGCGGAGGCGACGCAGCTCATCAACCGCCGCAACGCGGTCGTGATCGACGTGCGCGCCGCGTCCGATTTCGCTGCCGGCCACCTGCCGTCGGCGCGCCAGGTCGCGGCGGGCGAGATCGGCACGAAAATCGCGCAGGTCGCGAAGAACAAGAGCACGCCGGTGCTGCTCGTCTGCCAGAACGGCCAGCAGTCGCAGAAGGCGGCGCGCGAGGTCGAGGCGGCGGGTTACGCCGAGGTGCACGTGCTCGAGGGCGGCGTGGCCGCCTGGCAGCAGGCCGGGATGCCGGTCGTCAAACAAGGAGTGGCGAAGTGAACAAGGTTTTGATGTACAGCACGCAGGTGTGTCCGTATTGCATCCAGGCCGAGCGCCTGCTGAAGCTGCGCGGTGTCGAGCAGATCGAGAAGGTGCTGATCGACCGCGATCCGGCCCGCCGCGACGAAATGATGACGCGCACGGGGCGCCGCACGGTGCCGCAGATCTATATCGGCGACACGCACGTCGGCGGTTACGACGATCTGTCGAAGCTCGACCGCGAAGGTGGGCTCGTCCCGCTTCTGCAAGCGGCCTGATTAGGGCAGAATGGCCGCCGGCCGCGCCGCGGCTTGGGCGCGCAGGATTCATCCGTGGCGGCCGGCGTGAAGCCGGGCCGCCCCGTCACCACTTTTAGGGAAACACCATGTCCGACGTCGAAAACCAACCGTTCTTCAACATCCAGCGCGTCTACCTGAAGGATATGTCGCTCGAGCAGCCGAATTCGCCGGCGATCTTCCTCGAGCAGGATATGCCGTCGGTTGAAGTCGAAGTCGACGTCAAGGCCGACCGCCTCGCGGAAAGCGTGTTCGAAGTCGTCGTGTCGGGCACCGTCACCGCGAAGGTGAAGGACAAGATCGCGTTCCTGATCGAAGCGAAGCAGGCCGGCATTTTCGACATCCGCAACATTCCGGACGAACAGCTCGACCCGCTCGTCGGCATCGCCTGCCCGACGATCCTGTTCCCGTACCTGCGTTCGAACATCGCCGACGCGATCACGCGTGCGGGCTTCCCGCCGATCCACCTGGCGGAAATCAACTTCCAGGCGCTGTACGAACAACGCCTCGCGCAGCTTCAGCAGCAGGCCGGTGCCGCAGCAGGCGCACCGAACGGCACGACGCTGAACTGACGTTTCACTCGGACCGGTGCTGGGTATGAAAGTAGCCGTTCTCGGCGCCGGTGCCTGGGGCACCGCGCTCGCGGGCCATCTGGCCGCGCGGCACGATACGCTTTTGTGGGCGCGCGACGCCGCGCTCATCGCCGGGCTGCAGGCCCGGCACGAAAATTCCCGCTATCTGGACGGCATCGCGCTGCCTGACGCGTTGCGCTACGACGCCGATCTCGGCGCCGCGCTCGCGCATGGCGCCGCGGACGACGCACTGTGCGTGATCGCCGCGCCGGTGGCCGGGTTGCGCACGCTGTGTCACGCGATGCGCGACGCAGGCTGCGTGCCCGCGCATGTCGTCTGGGTCTGCAAGGGCTTCGAGGCCGACACGCATCTGCTGCCGCATCAGGTGATCGCGGCCGAGCTGCCCGAGCAGTGCAGCAACGGCGTGCTGTCGGGGCCGAGCTTCGCTCGCGAGGTCGGGCAGTTGCTGCCCGTCGCGCTGACGGTGGCGAGCACGTCCGCCGAATGCCGCGAGCGCACGCTCGCCGCGTTCCATCACGGCGCGATGCGGATCTATACAGGCGACGACGTGGTCGGCGTCGAGGTTGGCGGCGCGGTGAAGAACGTGCTCGCGATCGCGACCGGCATCGCCGACGGTCTCGGCCTCGGGCTGAACGCGCGCGCCGCGCTGATTACGCGCGGCCTCGCCGAAATGTCGCGCCTCGGTGTCGCGCTCGGCGGCCGGGCGGAAACCTTCACGGGCCTCACGGGCCTCGGCGACCTGATCCTCACCGCCACGGGCGACCTGTCGCGCAACCGCACGGTCGGCCTGCAGCTGGCGGCCGGCCGCACGCTGAACGACATCCTCGGCGCGCTCGGCCACGTGGCCGAAGGTGTGCGCTGCGCGCAGGCCGTACTGGCCATCGCACGCGCGCAGTCGATCGAAATGCCGATCACCGAAGCCGTGTGTGGCGTGCTGTTCGACGGCATCGCGCCGCGCGACGCCGTCAGCGGCCTGCTGCGGCGCGACGCGCGCGCCGAGTAATACGATCCGGCGCCTTTGGGTGCCGTGTTCGCTGCGGGCGCGCGGTGTCAAAGCGCGCTACGCTTGAACAGTCTCCGGCGTTCCGGGAGGTTGTCATGCTGCAGATCCATTCCACCACGCTCGATGCGCAGGTCGTCGACATCACGACGCTCGATGTCGACGCGATCGTCAACGCCGCGAACGGCTCGCTGCTCGGCGGGGGCGGCGTCGACGGCGCGATCCATCGCGCGGCCGGCCCCGGCCTGCTTGCCGAATGCCGCACGCTCGGCGGCTGCGAGACGGGCGACGCCAAGCTCACGCGCGGCCACGGGCTGCCGGCGCGCTACGTGATCCATGCGGTCGGGCCCGTGTGGCACGGCGGCGGGCGCGGCGAGGCCGACCTGCTCGCGTCGTGCTACCGGCGCGCGATCGAGCTGGCCGAGGAGGTCGCGGCGACGTCGATCGCGTTCCCGGCGATCAGTTGCGGCATCTATCGCTATCCGGCCGAGGAAGCCGTCGAGATCGCGGTGGGCACCGTTGCCGAAATGCTGCCGCAGGCGCCGAACCTCGCACGCGTGGTGTTCGCGTGCTTTTCTCCCGACATCTACGACCTGTATCGCGCGCGGCTCGCACGGACGTGACGCGTCCCGCGGGGCGGGCTGCGCCGTGCAGGCGTCAGGCGCCGCCTTCGAAGCCGGCCTGGCGCCACGCCTCGAACACGACCACCGCGACCGTGTTCGACAGGTTCAGGCTGCGATTGTCCGGCCGCATCGGCAGGCGCACGCGCTGTTCGTTCGGGAAGCGCTCGAGCAGCTCGGCGGGCAGGCCGCGCGTTTCCGAGCCGAACACGAACCAGTCGCCGGGCAGGAACGCGTGATCGTGGAAGCGGCCCGAGCCGCGCGTCGTGAACGCGAACATCCGCGCGGGGTCGGGCGTTTCCGCCGCGACGAACGCGTCCCAGTCGCGGTGCACGCGCATCTGCGCATACTCGTGATAGTCGAGGCCCGCGCGGCGCATCCGCGCGTCGTCGAGCGGGAAGCCGAGCGGCTCGATCAGGTGCAGGCGCGCGCCCGTGTTGGCGCACAGGCGGATCACGTTGCCGGTGTTCGGCGGAATTTCGGGGGCGACGAGGACGACGTTGAACATGTTTCGGTCTGGCTGGGCCGGCCGGGGCGGCGCAACGCGCGCTCCCGGCCGGCCGGTTCGTGGCGGCCGCCGCCGTGTCCGGGCGGCTGGCCTCTCTATCTAATTAATCCCTGGCGGTGCGCAGCGCAACCAGATTCGTCACGTGCGTGGCGCCCGCCGCCTTCAGTGCATGCGCGGCGGCCGCGAGCGTCGCGCCGGACGTCATCACGTCGTCGACGAGCGCGACGTGGCGGCCCGCGACGCCACCCGCCACCGCGAATGCCGCCATCACGTTGTCGCGTCGTGCGTGCCGGTCGAGCCGCGACTGCGGCGCGGTGTCGGGATCGGAAGAGGGATGGGTGGGGCAACAGGTGATGTGTTGTGGTT
>NZ_JAAGPC010000210.1:0-14118 GCF_017104595.1 Burkholderia sp. Tr-20390
GACGCTGGAGCGAATATCGCGGCGGGCGGGCCCTATAATGGCGCACCTATCCGAATAACTCCGCGCGGACGGCCCCGGCCGTGCGCGCCTGCGGTGCACTCATCGATGCAGAAAGTCATCCTGCCATGATTCTGGTCTGCTGAAATTGTTTCAAACCGGCTCTACAGCATAAACCAGTTTGGCGCCACAATCGGCGCATGACGGGCCAGCGCCCGATCCATTCCCACCCCCGCATGACCGTGGAGCCGCCATGTACGTCCCCGCCGATTTCAACGAACCCAACCCCGACGCGCTGCGCGAGCTGATCGTGCAGCATCCGTTCGGTAGCCTGATCACGCACGGCAAGAGCGGGCTCGACGCGAATCACATCCCGTTCGAGCTGCTGCCGAGCGACGGCGGGCTCGGCGAACTGCATGCGCACGTCTCGCGCGCGAATCCGGTCTGGCAGGACGTCGCGAACGGCGACGAAGTGCTCGTGATCTTCCGCGCGGGCGACGCGTATATCTCGCCGACCTGGTATCCGAGCAAGCATGTCGCACACCGGCAGGTGCCGACGTGGAACTACGTGGTCGTGCATGCGCACGGCCGCATCACGGTGCGCGACGACGCGAAGTTCGTGCGCGGCGTGGTCGCCCGGCTGACGCGCACGCACGAGGCGTCGCAGCCGGTGCCGTGGAAGATGGGCGACGCGCCGGCGGATTATCTCGACGCGATGCTGCAGGCGATCGTCGGGCTGCAGATCGAGATCACGCGGCTCGTCGGCAAGCGCAAGCTCGGGCAGAACAAGGACGAGGCCGATATCCGCGGCGCCGGCGACGCGCTGGTCGCGAACGGCAGCCTCGCGATCGGGGAAGCGATGATCGCGGCGGCCGACGCGAAGCGCGGGTGAGTGCCCGCGACGGGCAGGCATGCGCGGGCAAGCGCCACGCCCGCACGCCGGCCCGTCACTGCGTGCGCGTCGCGCCCTTCGCGCCTTCACCGGCCTGCGCGAGCGCGCTGCGGATCGCGGCCTCGGTCTTGTCGTACCCGCCTTCGCCATAGCGCGTATAGACGACCTTCCCGTTCGCGTCGATCAGGTACAGCGCGGGCCAGTACTGGTTGCCGTACGCGCGCCACGTGTCGTAGCGGTTGTCCTGCGCGACCGGATACCGGATGCCGAAGCGCTTGATCGCGTCGGCGACGTTGCCCGCGTCGCGCTCGAACGGATACTCGGGCGTATGCACGCCGACCACGACGAGCCCATGGTCGCGATACTTCCGGTCCCACTCCTTCACGTACGGAATCGTATGAATGCAGTTGATGCACGAGTACGTCCAGAAATCGACGAGCACGACCTTGCCGTGCAACTGGCCGAGCGTCAGCGGCGCGCTGTTGTGCCAGCGGTCGATGCCGGTGAAATCGGGTGCGGCCATGCCGGCCTGCGAAGTCGGCATGCCCGCGTCGTCGCGGGTGCCCGCGAAGGCGGCGAGCCCGGCCGTGGCGGCAAGGGCGAAGACGAGGGCGGCGATCTTGAGGCGGGGCAGCATGGCGTTCTCCTGAGCGGGAGGCCGCCGCGCGGTGGCGGCGGCCGGACGGGTTTCGACAGGCCCCATTAAGCGGCGCCGACGTATCTGCGATGTGTCCGGCGAGCCACGCGTGTGCAATGTTGTGTGTCGTCACGGCGGCGCGATACATTGGGATACAAACGCATGCCCGCCGTGCGGTATAAAAGCGGACATCACCTGCCCGAATACCTCGACACCGACCACGACCCATGGACAAGATCGACCACGTGCTGATCGTCGACGACGACCGCGCGATCCGCGAACTGATCGCGGATTACCTGGAGAAGAACGGCATGCGCGTGTCGCTGGCCGCGAACGGCCGCGAGATGCGCAACGTGCTGGACGACGGCGCGCCCGACCTGATCGTGCTCGACCTGATGATGCCGGGCGAGGACGGCCTCACGCTGTGCCGCGACCTGCGCGCCGGCAAGTTCCGTACGGTGCCCGTGCTGATGCTGACCGCCCGCGGCGAGGAAACCGACCGCATCATCGGCCTCGAGATGGGCGCCGACGATTACCTGGCCAAGCCGTTCGCGGTGCGCGAACTGCTCGCGCGGATCCGCTCGGTGCTGCGGCGCGCGCGCATGCTGCCGCCCGGCATGCAGGTGACGGAAACCGCGGAGATGCTCGCGTTCGGCGAATGGCGGCTCGACACGACCGGGCGCCACCTGCTCGATGCGGAAGGCACGCTGGTTGCGCTGAGCGGCGCCGAATACCGGCTGCTGCGCGTATTCCTCGACAACCCGCAACGCGTGCTGACGCGCGACCAGTTGCTCAATCTCACGCAGGGTCGGCAGTCCGATCCGTTCGACCGGTCGATCGACCTGCTCGTGAGCCGGCTGCGCCAGCGCCTGCGCGACGGCGCGCGCGAACCGCGCTACATCAAGACGCTGCGCAACGAGGGCTATGTGTTCTCGTCGGCCGTGACCGCCGTCGACGGTGCACCATGAGCGCGCGCACCCCGTGGCACTGGCCGCGCTCGCTGTTCGCGCGGCTCGCGCTGATCCTGTGCGTGGGCCTCGCGCTCGCGCAGACGCTGTCGTTCTGGCTCACCGTGACCGAGCGCGACCAGGCGACCACCAACCTGATGATGGGCTACATCGAGCGCGAGGTCGCGAGCTCGGTCGCGCTGCTCGACCACCTGCCGCCGGCCGAGCGGGCCGCGTGGGTGCCGCGCCTCGCGCGGCGCAGCTACGCGTTCATCCTCGGGCCCGGCGAGACCGGCACGCCGCCGGAAGCGCGGCTGTCGGCGCGCGTCGAGCGCTCGATTTCCGACGGCATCGGCGGCGACTACCCGCTGACCGCGAACGCGATTCCCGGCGATCGCGAACATCTGCAGGTGCATCTGCGCCTGACCGACGGATCGCCGCTGACGATCGACATCCATCCGATGTCGACGGTGCCGCTGTCGGGCTGGCTGCCGGTCGTGCTCGTGCTGCAGCTCGCGGTGCTGGCCGCGTGCTGCTGGCTCGCGGTGCGGCTCGCGACGCGGCCGCTCAAGCAGCTCGCGCAGGCCGCCGATGCGCTCGGCCCCGACCTGAAGGGCGAGCGGCTGAACGAGGGCGGGCCGTCGGAAGTCGCGCGTGCCGCGCGGGCGTTCAACGCGATGCAGGATCGCATCGCGCAGTACATGGCCGAGCGCATGCAGATCCTCGCGTCGATCTCGCACGACCTGCAGACGCCGATCACGCGGATGCGCCTGCGCGCCGACATGATGGACGACGACGCGCAGGGCGCGAAGCTGCGTCAGGACCTGCTCGAGATGGAGCATCTGGTGAAGGAGGGCGTCGCGTATGCGCGGACGCTGCACGGCAACGAGGAAGTCGCGCGCCGGATCGATCTCGATGCGCTGCTCGACAGCATCGTGTGCGACTACACGGATGCGGGGCAGGACGTCGCGCTGCACAGCCGCGCGCCGCTCGCGCTCGTCACGCGGCCGAAGGCGCTGCGCCGCATCGTCGGCAACCTCGTCGACAACGCGCTGAAGTTCGCGGGCGCGGCCGAGATCGACGTGCACGCCGCACCGGACGGCGGCGCGGTGATCGCGGTGCTCGACCGCGGGCCCGGCATTCCGGACGATCAGCTCGACGCGGTGTTCGAGCCGTTCCGGCGCGTGGAGACGTCGCGCAACCGCGAGACGGGCGGCACGGGGCTCGGCCTCGCGATCGCGCGGCAGCTCGCGCTGGCGATGGGCGGCACGCTCACGCTGACCAACCGGGCGGACGGCGGCGGGCTCGAGGCGCGGCTGACGTTGAGGAATGCGGGGTGACCGCGTGCGGCGTGTGAACACTTCGGCTTCAGGTTTGTGCTGAAGCCGAAGCGCGCGACGTCACCCGCGCTGCAGATGCGCATCGACGAGCGGCGCGAGCGTCGTCGCATGCACGGCCGCGAGATCGTGCCGGCCGCCCGGCACGACATGCAATTGCGCGTCGGGCAGCCGTTCGAGCAGGCGCCGGCCGGCCGCGACGGGGCTGATCGGGTCGTCGTCGCCCCACAGCAGCAGCGTCGGCTGCGCGATGCGGCCGATATCCCGCGACAGGTCGGCACGGAACGTCAGGAACCAGTCGGGGAGCTGCGGGTTCGCTTCCGCGAAACCGGTGCGCCAGTCCTGCGCGCCGAGCCCGGCCATGTCGAGGCCGCCGGACGTGACCGTCAGCACGAGGTGCGTGATCAGTGCGGGCTTGTCGAGCGCCGCGCGCATCGCGATCACGCCGCCCATCGATTGCGCGATCACGGCGGTCGGCCGGTCGATCGTTTCCAGCACATGACGCACGAGGCTGTCGAAATCGTCGACGGCCGGATCGCGCGGCGTGTCGTCGAAGCCCGGGTAGCCGACGATCCGGCGCTCGGCCGGATGCGTGAGAAGGCCGGCGAGCGGTTGCCAGAAAGCGGTGCTGCCCGATGCGCCGGGCAGGAAAAGCAGTTGCGACGGAACGGGCATGGCAGTGCGATTTCCCGGTGAGTGAAGTGAAGCGGAAGGGCGCGTGACGTGAGCCGGACGCATCAGCACCGGCCGGTGCGCAGCGCGACGGTCCAGTCGTCGCGCCCGCGTGAGGCCGCGGTGGCGGCCGCCGTGTGCCAGTCGTATTCGACAGCATGGAATTCGACGTTCCAGCCGGCGGCCGTGCGCGTCACCATCGCGTAGCGCGCGTGCGGCGAGCCCGTCTCGATGCGGTGCGGATGCGGCAGGTCGTCCGGGTAGGCCTGCAGCCCGACGCTGCCCGGGTTGACGACCAGCCGGCCGTCGTCGAGCCTGGCCGTGCGCGGGAGGTGCGTGTGGCCGCACAGGATCAACGATGCCGGTTCGTCACCCGCGCGCTGCGCGATTTCATCGGGCGTGGCCGCGCGGCAGCCGTCGGGCGTGACCGTTTCGAGGAAATAGACGAGGTCGCTGTCGGGCGTGCCGTGCACCATCAGCACGTCGTCGTCGAGCGTCATGCGTTCGGGCAGCGCGGCGATCCATTCCAGATGATCGGCGCGCAGCGTGTCGTGCGCCCAGCGATCCGACAGCCGCATCGACTCGCGATCGCCGGTGAGCAGTTGCCGCTCGTGATTGCCCTTGATGGTCGGCAGGTCGAGCGCGATCAGGCGGTCGGCCGTCTCGGGCGGATGGAGCGCGCCGGACAGGATGTCGCCGAGATTGACGATCACGTCGGCGCCGCGGCGGCGGACGTCGTCGAGCACCGCGTCGAGTGCGGCGAGGTTGCCGTGGATGTCGGACAGCGCGGCGATTTTCATGGCGGGTCGGCGAGGAAGGGAACGGCGATTGTCGCCAATTCGGCGCAGGCCGTCCAATGGCGTGCGCAGGCGACGCGGTGAGCGGTTTGACGTGAAGCCGCGATGGGTGTGTCAGTCGGTCGCGAGGCGTGCGTACATCGCGAAATCGCCCGGCGTGCCGCGCACCATCTTGTACGCGCGCAACAGCCCTTCGTACCGGTAGCCGCATTTCTGCAGCACGCGCGCGGAGCCTGCGTTGCTGGTCAGCACGACGGCCTGCATGCGCATGAAGCCGCTGTGGGCGAATGCCCACTCGGTGACGGCCGTGCACAGCGCGCTCGCGATCCCGCGCCCCCAGTGCGACGGCGCGAGATCGTAAGCGATTTCCGCCGAGCGGTTCACGGTCGAGACGGTATGCAGGCCGATCGTCCCGGCGAGCACGCCCGATGCGTCGTCGATCACGGCGAGACGCCGGATCGAATCGGGGTCCGTCGATTCGATGGCGTCGAACAGCGGCAGCAGATCGTCGGGCGAGCGCAGGTTCCAGCTCGTGTGGCGGTAGACGTCGGGGTTCGTCAGGTATGCGTACCACGCGCCGAGGTCGGCGCGTTCGATCTGGCGGAGCGACAGGCCGGGAAAGCCGGAGCGGGGCGGCGCAGCGATTTTCAACGGCGTCCGCTCCTATGCCGCATGACGCCGGTACAGCGCCAGCGACCCGGCGAGCGCGAGCAGCATCGCGCCGCAGGTGCGTTCGAGCCACAGCGCCCCCGCGCGCTTCAGCAGCCGCACCGCGCGTGCGCCGAGCAGCGCGTAGCCGAACATCACGACCCCGTCGAGCAGCGCGAACGTGATCGCGAGCGCGACGTATTGCGGCGCGAGCGGCGCGGACGGATCGAGGAACTGCGGCAGGAAGGCGGAGAAGAACAGATAGCCCTTCGGGTTCGTCACCGCCGTGAGGAAACTCTTCGCGAAGATCGACGCGTTGCGCCCGGATGGGTCGCCACCGTGCGCGGCGGCGACGTCGAGCGAGCCCTTCGACATCAGCAGCCGGATGCCGACGTACGCGAGATACGCGGCGCCGAGCCACTTCACCACCGAGAACCAGAACGCCGACGCCATCAGCAGCGCGCCGAGGCCGAGCGCCACCGCGACGATCAGCACGAAGTCGGACAGCATTGCGCCCGCGAAGCCGTAGGCCGCGCGGCGCACGCCGTAGCGCGAGCCGTTGGTCAGCGCGAGCAGCACGGTCGGGCCGGGTGTCGCGATACCGACGAACGCGACGGCGGCGAAGATCAGCAGGGTCGCTTCATGCATGAAGGCACTCCCGATGGATGGCGGCGCGTTCGATTATCGGTTGCGCCCGCCCGGGCTGTACAGGTGCGGCGCGCTGCGCACAAGGCCGCCCGCCCGACTATCTCGATTTTGGCAAGAAACTGTTTTCATTATTGTGCTTTCGACGGGAACCGGTTCCATCTACCATGGCGGCCGCAGTGGGCATGCCCGCCGCGTCGTCGCGCGCGGACGCGGCCGGCCTCGCACCGCCGGCACATCTCGCCGCCCGCGCGCTACTCGCAACTGACAGCCAGAACAACGGGTTCAACGCCCGGAGACACGACAATCATGAACAAGCAACTGATCGCAGCCCCGCTGCTGCTCTCGCTCGCGGGCATCGCCGCCGCACAAAGCTCCGTCACGCTGTACGGCATCGTCGATGCGGGCGTCACCTATCGCAGCAACGAGCGGGTCGGCTCCGCGGGCGCGTACACCGGCCACTCGAGCGTCGGGCTCACGACCGGCAACCTGTCCGGCAGCCGCTGGGGGATCAAGGGTTCCGAGGATCTCGGCGGCGGGATGCGCGCGCTGTTCGTCCTCGAGAACGGCTTCGACATCACGAACGGCACGTCGGGGCAGGGTGGCCGCCAGTTCGGCCGCCAGGCATTCGTCGGCCTCGGCAGCGACCGCTACGGCACGGTCACGCTCGGCCGCCAGTACACGTCGCTCGACGACTTCGTGAGCCCGGTCGGCCCGTCGTCGTATATCGGCGGCTTCGGCGCGCACCCGGGCGACATCGACGACCTCGACCAGACCGCGCGGGTCGACAGCTCGATCAAGTACACGAGCGCCAACTACTCGGGCTTCACGTTCGGCGCGCTGTACGGCTTCGGCAGCCAGCCGGGCAGCATGAAGCAGCGCAACACGTGGAGCGTCGGCGCGGCGTACGCGGCGGGCCCGCTGCGCGTCGGCGTCGGTTACGAGCGGTCGGACAACAGCAAGACGGGTGCGACCGACCCGACGGCCGGCAAGTGGCAGAGCACCGACGACGGGCTGTTCAACTCGTCGATCAACGAAGGCTATGCGAGCGCGCAATCGCAGCAGATCATCGCGACCGGCGCGACCTACGACTTCGGGCCGGCCGTCGTCGGCGTGAACTACAGCAACGTGCAGTACCGCAGCGGCGGCCAGTCGCTGTTCACGGGCCACGCGACGTTCAACGTCGCGGGCGTGTTCACGCGCTGGAACGTGCGCCCGCAGACGCAACTGTTCGCGGGCTACAGCTACACGCGCGGCAGCGATGTCGACGGCGTGGACGACCGCGCGCAGTATCACAACGTCACGCTTGGCGCCGTGTATGACCTGTCGAAGCGCACCAGCGTGTACCTGCTCGGCGCGTACCAGCATGCATCGGGCATGACGCTCGACGCGCTCGGCCACCCGGTGGCCGCGACCGCGTCGGTGTCGGACAAGGCGAACGGCCACTCGTCCGATTCCCGCTCGCAGGCCATCGTCAGCCTCGGCCTGCGCCAGAAGTTCTGACGCGCAGCGATCGTTGCGGCCGCAACGTTGCCCGCCGCCGATGCCGGCAACGTTGCATGCAGGCTCCTGACCTGTCGCTTCTCCTTTCTTCTTCTACCGGTACCGCATGATCGACATCGTCGACGCGCGGCCGAAATTCCTCGACGGCCGGGCTGGCCCGACGCTCGACGACGCGAACTGAACGATCGCGGCCGCGTGCCGGCATGGCCGGCGCGCGGGTTTTGGGTTTGCTCCACCGTATCCCGCTTTCCTCTCCCTTCCTCCCGCTGCATGCCGCCGTGCCGAATCGCGATGACGCGATTGCGCCGGATATTATTTTTTCTCTTTCATTTCAATTTCGATTTGTAATCATTTGGCCCATTTCCGGGGAATGAAAAAGGCAATGCGGGCATTTCAGAAAAAATGACGCATTCGCATTGCGTGAACCGGAAGAAAATGCCGGGGAAAAAGCGCCGAAACCGTGCGCCCGGCAAGCTGCTGCGGCGCGGTGAGCGGGTTTGACCATCGTTGACGGAAAAGCGCCGGACGGCAAAAAGAACGGAGTGAATAATTCGGGAGGGCGGCGAATGCGCTTTAGCCGGAATCACCAATATTTCACGCGCCGCGATTTACAGTGTCGACCATTGAACGTTCGGGAGCATTATTCATGTCAATGAAACAAATTCGGGCGGCGTTGCTGGGAATGTGCATGGCAATGCTGGCGCCGGCGAGTCACGCGCAGGTGCAATACTCGACCGACTGGCTCGCGAACACGTACGGCACGCTGGCCCAGCACGTCGGCAATGCCGCGCGCTCGATGTGGGTCGCGCCCGAGGGCGTGATCTATACGTCGTCGCGCTGGGACGAGAACGCGGGCGGCGTCGCGCTCTACCAGAACGGCCAGACGTTGGGCACGATCGGTATTCACGACGAATTCCAGGGCGGGGCGATTACCGGCAACGCGACGTCGATCTTCGTCGCGCTCGGCTACAACCGCACCTTCGGCAGCGGCTCGGTCGGCCGCTACGATCGCAGTACGAACAAACGCGACCTGCGTATCCCGGTCAGCACGTGGACGGGCCTTCCGAACCCGGACGTGATCACCGGCCTCGCGACGGCCGGCAACCTGCTGTACGCGAGCGATTTCTACGGCAACCGCGTGCGCGTCTATACGACCGACGGCGTCTGGCAGCGCGACATCGGCGTGACCGGGCCCGGCGCGTTGGCGCTCGATGCGGCGGGCAACCTGTGGGTCGCGCGCATGGGCGCGGGCGTGGTCGCGCAGTACAGCGCGACCGGCACGCTGCTGAACACGATCCAGATGGCGGCCGGCGCGCGGCCGTCGGCGCTGTATTTCGATGCGTCAACGGGGCAGTTGCTGGTGGGCGACCAGGGCCCGGACATGAACATCAAGCTCTACAGCCTCGCCGGGTTGCCGCAGCAGATCGGCACGTTCGGTGTGCAGGGCGGCTATCTCGACACGACCTCGGGCATCAAGGGGCAGGTCGGCGACAAGCGCTTCACGCGCGTGGTCGGCATCGGCAAGGATTCGGGCGGCAACCTGTACGTGCTCAACAACGCGTGGGGCGGCGGCTGGGATCTCGGGCGCAACGGCAGCACCGATCTTCATTCGTACAGCCCGACCGGCGCGCTGCAATGGAAGCTGCAGGCGCTGAACTTCGAGGCGATCGCCGCGCCCGACCCGGCGACCGACGGCGCGTTCTTCTATAGCGGCAACAACGTGTATACGGGCTCGGCGGGCGGCACGTTCGTCGCGAACACGGTCGACCCGTTCACCTATCCGAAGGACCCGCGCCTCGACATGAACGACTACCAGCGCGGCCAGCATTTCGGCCAGCTCGTGATGGTGGGCGGGAACCGGATTCTCGTCGCGTCGGGCCAGAACCCCGGCAACTTCAATTTCTATTACTTCACGCCGGCGACCGGCTATATCGCGAATCCGGCCGGCTCGCTGCCGGGCAAGCCGTTCAACACGACGTTGCAGGTCACGACCGGTTTCGACATCGACGGCAATGGCGACGTGTGGGCGGGGCTGAACGGCACCAACGCGATTACCCGCTACCCGATGACGGGCTTCGATGCGACCGGCAAGCCGTCGTGGGGCAAGCCGGTGACGACGCCCGTGCCGAGCACCGTGGCGCCGACGACGCGCATCGTCTACCAGGCGGACAGCGACACGATGATCCTCGCGCAGGGCCTCGCGAACAACTGGGACTGGACCGCGATGAACGGGCACATCGAGGTCTATCACGGCTGGAAGAACGGCAACACGACCGCGCCGAACCCGGTGATCAACCTGACCAGCGCGAACCCGAAATCGATCGCGGCGGCCGGCCACTACCTGTTCGTCGGCTACGTGCACACGGTGCCGAACGTCGACGTGTTCGATCTCAACACCGGCGCGCTCGTGACGACGCTGACCAACTCGAACACGTCGGCGATGGACGTCGGCAATGACGTCGACTCGATGTACGGGATCCGCGCGTACCTGCGCTCGACCGGCGAATACGTGATCACGAAGGACAACTACAACGGCACGAGCATGATCGTGTATCGCTGGCATCCGTGAACGTGCAGGCCGTGCGGGCCCGATGGCCTGCACGGCGTTTGCATCACGGTGCGCCGAGCACGCGCCCGTTCACGCTGAGCCCGTACATCGAATCGGGCGAATCGTGGAACTTCGCGCGCGTGTCCTGCACCGAGCCCGTGAAGCGTGGGTCCTGCGGACGTTCGTGGCTGTCCATGAAGGTCGCGACGTCCCACGCCTCTTGATCGGTCAGCGTGCCGCCGAGCCCGAGCGGCATGTTGGCCTTGATGAAGCCGGCCGCATTGCGGATGTCGCCCATCCCGGCGCCCCAGTTGAACGAACGCGCGCCCCACAGCGCGGGGAAGACCGCCTTGCCGCCGCTCGACTGCCCTTGGCCGTCCGCACCGTGGCACAGCGCGCAGTGCTGCGTGTAGACGGCGGCGCCGCGTGCATAGTCGGCCTTCTGCGCGGGCGGCGGCAGTTTCAGGAAACCCTGCCCCGGCAGCTTCGTGCCGACCGGCGCGCCCTTCGCGAGCCAGTACGAATAGGTCTCGAGCGCGACAAGGATCGGGTCGCCGGCCGGCGGGGCCTTGCCGTTCATGCTGTATCGAAAGCATCCCTGCAGGCGCTCGGCGAACGTGTTCACGTGGCCGTTCTTGCTGCGGTACGCCGGATACAGCAGGTAGGCGGCCCACATCGGGCTCGAATCGGGCCGGCGGCCCGCGTCGAGGTGGCAGCTCGCGCAGGTCAGCTTGTTGCCGACGTACTTGCCCGCGAACTCGGGCGTGTGCAGGAAGATCTGCTCGCCGAGCTTCACGGTCTTGCCGAATTCGTCGGCGGGTATCGCGGATTCGGCGGGCGGCGCGAAGGGTCTGGCGGCCGTTGCCATCGTGGCCGGCGCGGGTGCGGAAGCCGCGGCCGGTGCATCCTGCGGGGTAGCCGCGAACGCCAGCACGGGCATCCAGGCCGCGCCGAGCAGGGCCGCGCGGGTGCGGCGGATCAGCGTCGTGCGGTCGATCATCGCTTGTCTCCTTGTGCCGCGCCGCCGCGCGCGTAGTAGGCGGCCACCGCGTCGATGTCGGCGTCGGACAGCTTGCCGGCGATCGCCGGCATCAGCGCCATTGGCCCGGGCGGGCGCGTGCCGTGTTTCCAGCCGTTCAGCTGGCCGGCGATATAGGCGGCCGGCTGGCCCGCGAGCGGCGGAAACGCGGTGCCCACCCCGAGGCCGCCGGGGCCGTGGCATTGCGCGCACGCGGGCAGGCCCTGCGACCAGCGTCCGCGCGTCGCGAGCCACGCGCCGGTGTTCGCCGGGTCGATCGACGTGTCGTTGGAGGCCACGATGCCGGCCGGCGCGGGCAGGCTCGCGAAGTACGCGGAGACCGCGTCGCGCTCGTGCGGCGTCATCAGTTTCGAGAGCGGCTGCATGACCGGGTTCTGGCGGCTGCCGTCCGCGAACGCGGCAAGCTGCGCGGACAGATAGGCGGCAGGGGTGCCCGCGAGGCGCGGGAAGCCGGCCGCCGCGTTGCCTTCGCCCTGGCTGCCGTGGCAGCCGATGCACGCGGCGACGCCCGTCGTCGTGCCCTGTGTGGCGATCGTCTTGCCGAGCGCCGCGTCGTCCGCGCGCGCCTGGCCGGCCAGCAACGCGGCCGCTGCGAGCAGCAGCGGTGCGAACCGGCGTCGCGGTGTGCCCACCGTATCGTTCACGTATCCCCTCCTTGTTGTAGGTCGCTCGCGCGCCGCCGGACTGCCGGCGCGGCCGCGCGGTCAGCTCGCGTCGGATTGCTGCTGCTCCGGCGCGAGGTGCTGCGTCGGTGTCGCCGCATCGTATCGGCCGAAGCCGTAGCGCTGGAAAATCCGGAACGCCTCCGGCGACCGGATGAACGCGAGCCACGTGCGCGCGGCCTCCGGATGCGGCGCGTCCTTCACCATCGCCCCCGCATAGATGGCCGTCGTATTCTGCTCGGCCGGAATGTCGATGTGCATCAGCGGATGCCCGACCTGTTCCTGGAACGCCGCTTCGGATTGCCACAGCACGCCCGCGTCCGCGCGACCCTGCATCAGGAACAGCGCGGTTTCCCGATGGTGGATGTGCGTGAGCTCGGCCGTGCCGGTGCGCACCTTGTCGTCGTAGACGGTACGCGCGAGCGCGTCGCCGCCGGCTTTCACGAGCGACGCGCGGATCTGCCGCGCGACGCCTTCGAATGCAGGATTGGGCATCGCAAGCTGCACGTCGGGCCGCGCGAGGTCGTTCAGCGATGCGATACGCTTCGGATTGCCAGCGCGCACCATGATCGTCAGCTGGTTCGTCACGTACGGCACGGCCGGGCCGATGAGCGTGCCGTCCGCGATCAGCCCGTCGATCTTGCCGAGCCCCGCGAAATACGCGTCGGGCTTGACCGTCCACGTCATGTTGCCGACGGTGATCGTGCCGCCGGCCTGGATCTGCTTCACGAGCAGGCCGGGCGGGATCGTCTCCCAGTAGATGCGGCCGCGGTACTCGGGGTGATCTTCCTCGAACTTCGCGACGAGCGGCGCCATCGCGAAGAAATAGTTGCCGCCGACGAACAGCACGAGCTTCGGCGCGGTGAGGTCTCCGTGGAAATCGGCGAGCACGTCGACCTGCGGCACCGTGAATTCGAGGCCACGGTGCGTCGCGTCGTTGTTGCGGCCGTTTTGCCAGGGCGGGAAGACGGTCGCGGCGGTATCGGCGGGCGCGGCAAGCGACAGGGCCGACGCGCAGCAGAGCCACGCGGCCAGCACGGCGCGCAGCGTGCGCCGACGGCGGCGCGACGGCGGTTGCAGTTGCAGCGGGATCGATGTCATCGCGGGGCTCATTTTGCGTACGTGAAGCCGGCCTGCTGCAGTTCGGGCAGCGTGCCGACCGCGCCCGGCGTGACGATCGCCGACGGGATCACGTGGTTGGTCAGGTCGGCCGCAAGCACATCGAGCGGCAGCTTGTCGGGATTCGCGTTCGCGCCGTCGAGCCGTTCCGCGAGTTCCCAGATCGCGTTGTGGCACGACAGGAACACGACACCACGCTGCTGCAGCGCGGCGATGCTGTTGTCGTGCGACGAGAACGCGCCGTCGGGTAACTCGTGGTCTTGCGCGCTTTTCGATTGCGCGGGCTTTGCATCGAGCAGCGTGTTGGACGGAAACGCGGCGCCGGCGAATTTCGCGAGGCCGTATTTGTCCCACGCGGCCTGGTCGAACAGCGCGAGATGCGCGCTGCCGTGCGTGGCCGAAACGACGAGGAAATCCGGGTGACGGTACGACCAGATCTGCGCATTCAGCGAATTGCGCATCAGGTTCAGCCATGGGCCGCCGAGCTCGGTGTTGTCCCATACCTGCTTCGGGCCGCCGCGGTAGCCGGTCACTTCGGCGAGTGCCGCGTGATCCCACTGGTCGGGGCGTTCGAGGATCATCGGCACCGTCTTGAAGTCGCGCCGCCTCGGCGCGGCCGCGAGGCGGCGCGTGAGGTCGGCGAGGTGCGTGGCGCCGCCGGGCAGCAGCGCGCCG